>NZ_JBLTJC010000066.1:0-38318 GCF_048158785.1 Streptomyces colwelliae
GTACTCGTTGCTGAGGCACCTCCCCGAGGAGCCCAGACGTGAAACGACGCAGAACGACCCTGCTCGCCGCCACGGCCCTCCTCGCGGCCGCGCTCACCGCCCTGCCGGCGCCGAGGAACCCAAGGAGATCGCCGCCGCCCACAAGACCGCCGAGAAGCTGGCGGCGACTCAGGCGACTCAGACGGCACAGGCCGCGGAAGCCGCAGCCACCGCAGAGGCCACGCAAGCCGCAGAGGTCACCGAGACAACCGCGCAGACCAGGCCCGCAGCGGTCACGGAGACCGCACAGACCAACCCCGCGGCCACCGAGGCTCCGCGGACCAGCCCCGCAGAAGCCACCGAAGCTGCCACGGCTGAGCCCGCCGAGCCCGCCGATCCCACGGAGCCCGCAGAGGTCACCAAAGCCGCGAAGCCCGAGCCCAGCGAGCCCCCGCAGACCGACCCCGTCGACCCCACCGAGCCGCCGGAGGGACAGTCGTGACCCTCGCCGAAACAGTCACCGTTACGGTCAACGCCACGGCAACAGTCGCCGCCCCCCACACCCAGGGCTTCCTGTCCCCGACCGGCGTCGAGATCGCCTTCCTCCTCGTCGGCCTGGTCACCTTCGGCGCCGCCCTCGTCACCGTCACCACCAAGCAGCTGGTGCACGCCGCCCTGTGGCTCGTGGTGACCCTCGGTGGTCTCGCCGTCGAATACCTCCTCCTCACCGCCGAGTTCATCGCCTGGGTGCAGGTCCTCATCTATGTCGGTTCCGTCGTCGTCCTCCTTCTCTTCGGTCTGATGCTCACCAAGGCCCCCATCGGCCGCTCCCCGGACGCCGACTCCGGCAACCGCTGGGCCGCCCTCGCCGTGGCCGTCGCCGCCGCGGCGGCCCTGGTCTGGGTCGTCGTCGACGCCTTCCGCGCGACCTGGATGGACCTGGACGGTCCGGCCGCCGGCTCGACCGCGGTGACCGGCGCGAGCCTGTTCCAGAACTGGGTCCTCCCCTTCGAGGCCCTCTCCGTCCTTCTCCTCGCGGCACTGGTCGGCGCGATCGTCCTGTCCCGCAAGACGAAGTCGGAGCTGAGCTCTCCCCCTGTGAACTCCCGGGGTGCGACCGGTAGTTCCCCATCCGTCCCGGATTCCCGTAATCACACGTTCAGGCGAAATAGCCGGTCTCAAGACAACGATCCGACCCAGCGAAACCTGACCGAGCAGAACAACGGGCCTGAGCAGAACACCGAGGCCAAGGAGAACAACGGGACCGGACAGAACAACACGACCGAGCAGAAGGGAGCCCGCTGATGCACCTCGTCTATCCCGCCGTGCTCGCCGCCCTCCTCTTCTGCACCGGCATCTACGGCGTCCTCGCCCGCCGCAACGCGATCCTCGTCCTGATGTCGGTCGAGCTGATGCTCAACGCCGTCAACCTGAACCTGGTCGCCTTCGACGTCTGGCTCAGCCGGACCGCCGAGGAGAAGCTGCACTCCGGCCAGGCACTGACCCTGTTCACCATCGCCATCGCCGCCGCCGAGATCGGCATCGGCCTCGCGATCGTCCTCGCCGTCTACCGCGGCCGCGGCACCTCGGACATCGACAAGCTCCGCGACACCGCCGAGGGCCACGAAACCGACGGCCCCGACGGAACCCGCGGCCCAGACGGAACCCCCGGTTCCGACAATCCCGGCGATCCGGACGGCAACGGCACCGAGCCCCCCGCGGCCGAGAAGGCTGAGGCCACCGCGTGACCACGACCACCCTCGCCGTCCTCGTCCCCCTCCTCCCGTTCCTGGGCGCCGCGGCCGGCCTGCTCCTGGGCCGCACCGCCCCAGGCTTCGTCCGCCCGCTCGCCGTACTGCCGTCGCTCGCCGCACTCGCGCTGGCCGCGATCGTCGCCGTACGCCAGGGCGGCGACGCGGCCATCGACTCCGCCACCGAACTCACGCCCACCGGCTCGGTCCCCGTCGAACTCGCCCTGCACATCGACGGCTTCGCCGCCCTCGTCGCCGTCCTGGTCGCCTTCGTCGCCACCTGTGTGCAGATCTACTCGACGGGCTACCTGCGCGACGACCCGCGCTACCCCTCGTACGCCGCCCTCGTCTCCCTCTTCACCTCCGCGATGCTCCTGGTCGTCTACTCCGGCGACCTGATCGTGCTGCTGGTCGGCTGGGAGGTCATGGGCATCTGCTCCTACTTCCTCGTCGGCCACTACTGGGAGACCCCGGAGGCCCGCGCCGCCTCCATCAAGGCCTTCCTCGTCACCAAACTCGGTGATGTCCCCTTCCTGATCGGCCTGTTCGCGCTCGCCACCGACGCCGAGTCCTTCCGCATCACCAAGATCCTGAGCACCGTCACGAGCGGCGGGCTGCACCACCCGACGCTGATCGCCCTGCTGCTCCTGGCCGGTGTGGCGGGCAAGTCGGCGCAGTTCCCGCTGCACACCTGGCTCCCCGACGCGATGGCGGGCCCGACCCCCGTCTCCGCGCTGATCCACGCCGCGACGATGGTCGCCGCCGGTGTCTACTTCGTCGCCCGTCTCCTCCCGGTCTTCGAGGCCTCCTCGGCCGCGATGGTCGTCCTCGCCGTCATGGCCGCCGTGACGATGGCCGGTTCGGGCCTCGCCGCGCTCGCCCAGGACGACATCAAACGCGTCCTCGCGTACTCGACGATCGGCCAACTCGGCTACATGACCGGCGCCCTCGCCGTCGGTGACCGCGGTGCCGCCGTCTTCCACCTCCTGTCCCACGGCGCCTTCAAGGCGCTGCTCTTCCTCGCGGCCGGCGTGATCATCCACGCCTCCGGCACCAACTCCCTGGCCGCCATGTCCCGCATGGGCAACCTGCGCGCCCGTGTCCCCGACGCCTTCTGGACGATGACCGTGGCGCTCCTCGCGCTCGCCGCGATCCCGCCGTTCAGCGGCTTCTTCTCCAAGGAGTCCGTCCTCGGCGCCGCCGAACATGCGGCCACCGGAGACACCGCGCACATCCCCAGTGCGGCGGGCTGGATCGTCCTCGCAGCCGGTCTGCTCGCCGCCCTGCTCACCGCCGCGTACGCGACGCGCCTGTGGCTGCTCGCCTTCCACGGACGGGGAGTCGAGGCCCCCGACCACGGCAGGCAGCCCGTGGCGATGAACGCCGTGCTGTGGGTGCTCGCCGTCCCGTCCCTCGCCCTCGGCGGGCTTGCCTACCGCGTGCTCCCCGGCTGGTTCGACGGCCACGACCTGACCCCGACACTCACCACCTCGGTGCTGGGCACGGGCGTCGCCCTCGTCGGCGGCATCGTCACCTACGGCGCCTGGCGCCAGACCACCGCGCTCGCGGCCCGCGCACCGTTGGGTGCGGTCGCGGCCCACCCGGAGGGCGACGCCGGACTCGTCGAGGCCGAGGCCATCGCGAGCCACACACCCGCCTACGGAGACGTGGCGTCGGCAGCCGATCCGGCGGACCCGGGCCGCCTCCTGCTCGGCCCGCTGCACCGCCACGCGGCCACCGGCTTCCACCTGGACGCCGTGTACGCGGCCCTGTTCGTCCGCCCGGTGATGGCGGCGGCGAGTCTCGTCCGGTTCCTCGACCGCGAGGTCGTCGACACCTACGTACGCGGCGCGGGCACCCTGCCCCGCCTGCTCGGAGCCGCCGTACGGCGCGCCCAGACCGGCAATATGCAGACCTATGTGAGCGCGCTGCTCGCCGGCACCGTCGTCCTGACGGTCGCCGTCCTCCTCGTCGCCACGGGAGCGTGAGCAGGCGTGATCGATATCAACGAGTCCGTGATGCAGGTCCTTCTGGCGTTCATCGTCGTCGGCCCGCTCCTCGGCGCCGTCACCGCTCTGCTACCGGCCCCGCCCGGACTGAAGGGAAAGTCGCCCGAGCAGGCCGTACTACGGCACGGCGTCACCGTGACCGGCGTGATCCTCATCGCCGCGATCGTCCTCGCGCTCGGCTTCGACCACGACCATCCGTCGAAGATGCAGGCCACGACCGACATCAGCTGGATCCCCGCACTCGACGTGCGCATCCACCTCGGCATCGACGGCATCTCCCTCCCCCTCCTGGTCCTGACCGCGCTGCTGACCTTCCTCTGCGCGCTCTACTCCTACTTCAAGATGCCTTCGGGCCCGTCCCCGAAGGCATTCATCGCCCTGATCCTCGTCCTGGAGTCCGGCACCCTCGCCACCTTCGCCGTCCTCGACCTGATCCTCTTCTTCCTCGCCTTCGAGACCGTCCTGATCCCGATGTACTTCCTCATCGCCCGCTGGGGCGGTGCCCAACGGACCCAGGCCGCCTGGAAGTTCATCCTCTTCACACTGCTCGGCTCCGTCGTCATGCTGCTCGGCCTGCTCCTGATCGGAATCAAGGCGGGCACATTCGACATGGTGGCACTCGCCACTGACAACGGCCGGTCGCTGACCACATCCGTGCAGGTCATCGCCGTTCTGGCGATCGGGATCGGGCTCGCGGTGAAGACCCCGATGTGGCCCCTGCACAGCTGGCTGCCCGACGCCCACACCGCCGCCCCGACCGTCGGCTCGGTCCTGCTGGCCGGCGTGATGCTGAAGATGGGCACGTACGGGTTCGTCCGCATCCTGCTGCCGATCGCCCCCGACGGCATGCACACCTTCGCGCCCTACCTCGCCGCCTTCGCCGTCGTCGGGATCATCTACGGCTCCCTGGCCTGCCTCGCCCTCGCGAAACAGGGCGCGAAGGGCGACCTCAAGCGCCTCATCGCCTATTCCTCCGTCGGCCACATGGGCTTCGTCCTGCTCGGCATCTCGACGATGACCCCGACCGGCGTGAACGGCGCCCTGTTCGCCAACATCGCCCACGGCCTCATCACCGGCCTGCTCTTCTTCCTCGTCGGCGCTCTCAAGGACCGCACGGGCACCACCGACCTCGACACCCTCGCCGAGGAGACCGGCGCCGCCCTCTACGGCAAGGCACCCCGCCTCGGCGGCCTCCTCGCGTTCGCCGCCGTCGCCTCGCTCGGACTGCCCGGACTCGCCGGATTCTGGGGCGAGATGCTCGCGCTGTTCGGCGCGTTCAAACCCGCCGCCGACCTCAGCCGCCCCGCCTTCCTCACCTTCATGGCGATCGCGGCCTTCGGCACCCTGCTGACCGCCGCGTACATGCTCGCCGTGGTCCGCCGCGTCTGCATGGGCGCAGTGGCGCAGGAAGCGCCGAAACTCGCGGACGTCCAGACGTACGAGTTCGCCGCCTGGACCCCGCTCGTCGCCCTCACCGTCGCAGCCGGCCTGTGGCCGAAGGCACTCCTCGGCCTGACCGACCCGGCCGTGCAGCAGCTCCTCTCAGGAGGCACCCGATGAGCGCCCTGGCCCAGCCTCTCGCGGAGTCGACGGTCCAGTCCGTCGACTGGCTCGCGATCGCACCGCCCACCATCACGGCGGTCGTAGGCCTGGTGGTCCTCGTCGCCGACCTGTTCCTCCAGGAGGCCAGAAAAGCGCTCCTGGGCTGGTTGTCGGTCGCGGGCCTGGCCGCCTCGGCCCTGATGCTGCTGCCCCTCCTGGACGGCGACCGCGCCACCTTCTGCCTCACCGGCGACGCGACAGCCTGCAGCTATACGGCGGACCGCTTCACCCTGGTCATCCAGTTCCTGGTCCTCGGCGGCGCCCTGTTGGCTGCCCTCCTGTCGATCACCACCCTGAAGGACGCCGACAAGGGACTCCCCGAAGGGGAGTACTGGTTCCTGCTGCTGTCCTCCGCGGCAGGCGCCGCCCTCCTGCCCGCCTCCCGCGACCTCGCGACCCTGATCGTCGCCCTGGAGGTCGCCTCCCTGCCCGCCTTCGCGCTCGTCGGCATCCGGCACGGCGACAAGAAGTCCGCCGAAGCGGCCCTCAAGTTCTTCCTGTCCTCGGTCACCGCGACCGCGGTCAGCCTGATGGGCGTCAGCTTCGTCTACGCCACCACGGGCACCCTGTACCTCACCCGGATCGCCGACCGCATCCAGCACGTCGACGGCCAGTTCCACACCCTCGCCCAGACCGGCGTCGCCCTCACCCTCATCGGCTTCGCCTTCAAGACGGCCGCCGTCCCCTTCCACTTCTGGGTACCCGACACCTACGTAGGGGCGCCCCTCCCGATCGCCGCCTACTTGTCGGTCGTCGGCAAGGCGGTCGGCTTCTCCGGCCTCATCCTCGTCACCGTCGTCGCCTTCCCGTCGTACGCCGACGTGTGGGGCCCGGCACTCGCCGCACTGGCCGCCCTCACCATGACGGTCGGCAACCTGGGCGCCCTGCGCCAACAGGCCACGCGCGCGTACAGCGCGGTCCGGCTGCTCGCCTGGTCCTCCGTCGGCCAGGCCGGCTATCTCCTCGTACCGATCGCCGCCGCCGCGTACTCCAAGGACGCCCAGAAGTCGATCGGCTCCACCGTGGCCTACGCCCTCATGTACGCCGCCGTGAACCTCGGCGCCTTCGCGGTGGCCGCCCTGGTGGGCCGTAGCAGAGCCCTCAACCGCATCAGCGACTACCGCGGCCTGTACGCCTCGAACCCGCTGGCGGCCCTGCTCCTGGCCTTCTTCCTGCTGTGCCTCGCCGGGCTGCCGCCGGGCGTCATCGGGCTCTTCGCCAAGGTCACCGTCTTCTCGGCGGCCGTCGACGCGGGCCTGGGCTGGCTCGCGGTCGTCATGGCCGTCAACGTGGTGATCGGGCTCTTCTACTACCTCCAGTGGACGGCCCTGCTGTTCCGTGCCCCGGAGGGCGAACACGGCAAGCACCGCGTCCCCGCCCCCCTCACCGCCGCACTCGCCCTCACCGGCGCACTCGGAATCGCCCTCTCCGGAGCACCCCAGTTGGTCCTGCGCTTCGCCGGCACCGGACTCTTCTGAGCCACCGGCACATACCACCGTCCTCACCCGGACGGCCCACGCCCGGCGCCGCACGCACAAGGGAACTAGTGCCTCCCGCCTGGCGTTGACCAGTACGGGAGGGTCCACTGGACGTGACACCACGACACCGGTGGCAAACAGAGATCAGCAAGCAAAGGGTTCCCCTGCTGCACGACTTGGAGGGCGTACCGTGCACCGCCGGCACAACGGGCTCAGGACCGCAGTTCTCCTCGGGGGACTGTCCGCACTCATCATCGTCATCGGCAGCTTCTTCGGCCGCATGGGGCTCGTCGTAGCGGTCGTGATCGCGCTGGGCACGAACGCGTACGCGTACTGGAACAGCGACAAACTGGCGCTACGCGCGATGCGCGCCCGCCCGGTGAGCGAGTTCGAGGCCCCGGCCCTGTACCGGATGGTCCGCGACCTCTCCACCCAGGCCCGCCAGCCCATGCCGCGCCTGTACATCTCGCCCACGGAGGCCCCCAACGCCTTCGCGACGGGCCGCAACCCGCGCAACGCCGCCGTGTGCTGCACGGAAGGCATCCTGCGCATCCTGGACGAGCGCGAGCTGCGCGGAGTCATCGGCCATGAACTCAGCCATGTCTACAACCGGGACATCCTGATCTCGTCGGTCGCCGGCGCCCTCGCCTCGGTGATCATGTTCCTGGTCAACTTCGCCTGGCTGATCCCGATCGGCCGCTCGAACGACGACGACGGCCCCGGCATCCTGGGCATGCTGCTGATCATGATCCTGGGCCCCCTCGCGGCCAGCGTCATCCAGTTGGCCATCAGCCGCTCCAGGGAGTACGAGGCGGACGCGTCCGGCGCCCAGCTCACCGGAGACCCCCTCGCCCTCGCGAGCGCGCTGCGCAAGCTCGACGCCGGCACCAAGCAGCTTCCGCTGCCCCCGGAGCCCCGCATCGAGACCGCGAGCCACATGATGATCGCGAACCCCTTCCGCCCGGGCCAGGGACTCTCCAAGATGTTCTCGACACACCCGCCGATGGCGGAGCGCATCGCCCGGCTCGAGAAAATGGCAGGTCGCCCCCAGTGAAAACCATCCTGAACGTCATCTGGCTCGTCCTGAGCGGCTTCTGGCTGTTCCTCGGGTACCTGCTCGCCGGCGCGCTGCTGTGCATCACCATCATCGGCATCCCGTTCGGCATCGCCGCGTTCCGTATCGGCGTCTACGCCCTGTGGCCCTTCGGGTACACGACGGTCGAGCGCCGGGACGCGGGCGCCCCCTCCTGCGTCGGCAACGTCCTGTGGCTGGTCCTCGCGGGCTGGTGGCTGGCCCTCGCCCACATCGTCACCGGCATCGCCATGTGCATCACGATCATCGGCATCCCCTTCGGCATCGCCAACTTCAAGCTGATCCCGGTCTCGCTGTTCCCCCTGGGCCGTGAAATCGTGCCTACGGACCAGCCGTTCGCCACCCGCTGACGAAGGGCAGGGGCCCTACGCGGGAGACGTACGAACTGCTCGGCTGCACACCCGAGGTCGAACCGCGAACAGGCCGACGCCGGCCGACCCACGGCTCACGACCGGCAGGTTTTCCACAACCTCCGGGTTGTCCACAGGCCGGCCCGATTGTCAGTGGCGCGCGGCACCATGAAGCCATGACCGAGAACGAGCAGCAACTGCTGACACGGGTGGCCGCCGAGGCCCGCAACACCCGCCCGTGGGGCTGGACTTCACTCCCCGCCCCCGTGGACGAGGCCACGGTGACCCGTGCCGAGGCCGCCCTGGGCTTCCGCCTGCCCCCGCTGCTCGCCGCGCTCTACACACGCATCGGAGACGGCGGATTCGGCCCGGAGTACGGCCTGCTGCCCCTCCTCGACAACCCGCCGGCCGGCGAGCCCGCCGCCGTCACGCAGTACCTCGCCAACCGCGCGAGCGGACACCAGGATCCCGACTGGCCCTGGCCCGAGGGCATCCTGCCGATATCCCACTGGGGCTGCGCGATGTACGCGTGCGTGGACTGCCGTTCCCCGCAGGCCACGGTCCTCCTCTACGAGCCGAACGCCGACGAGGCCGACCACGCGTGGTATGTCGACGCGCCCAGCCTCACCGACTGGCTGCGCTCCTGGCTCGACGGCACGGGCTGGTACGAGGACCACGAAGGCGGCGCCGAACCGACACCGTGGACCAACTTCCGCATACGCACGACAGCACAGGCATCCTGAGCGGTTCGGGCTAGGGCTAGAGCGCGAGCTCGGATTCGGACCCGGACCCGGGTTCCCGCTCCGGCAGTGATCACCACCACGGCGCCACGCCACCGATGCCTGCAACCACCACACGGATCCGTGACGTCCTGTTCATCGACACGGCGGAACATGCAGCGACAGGCCGTGCGCAAGGACCTACGAACACAGCCTGTCCGAGCGGAATTCACAGCTCCGGATCAGTGCAAGCACAGCGTGAGAGGGCAGGTTCACGGCATGGGCATCATCAGCTGGATCATCCTGGGACTGTTGGCCGGAGCCATCGCCAAATTCCTGCTGCCGGGCCGCGACCCGGGCGGCTTCATCGGTACGACCATCATCGGTGTCGCGGGCGCGTTCATCGGCGGCTGGATCTCGGCCCGTTGGCTGGACCACCCGGTCGCGAAGAACTTCTACGACGGCGCCACCTGGGCCTCGGCGATAGGCGGCGCGCTCGTCCTCCTGATCGCCTACCGCATCCTGTTCGGCAACTCGCGCAACTAGGACGGGTCCTAGCGCGCCCCCGTGCCGCAGCCGGCAGGCGAGAAGGGTGGGCACCGACGGGTGCCCACCCTCCCTCGTACCCGCGCGCGGCGGACGCGCGAAGCGTGGTTCTACCGGTAGTTCACGAACTGCAGCGCGAAGTCGAAGTCCTTGCCCTTGAGCAGGGCCTGCACGGCCTGGAGGTCGTCACGGCTCTTCGAGCTGACCCGCAGTTCGTCGCCCTGCACCTGGGCCTTCACGCCCTTGGGGCCCTCGTCACGAATGATCTTCGCCACCTTCTTCGCGTTGTCCTGGGAGATGCCCTCCTCGATCGACGCGAAGATCTTGTACTCCTTGCCGGAGAGCTGCGGCTCACCGGCGTCCAGCGCCTTCAGCGAGATGCCGCGCTTGATCAGCTTGGACTGGAAGACGTCGAGGATCGCCTTGACCCGCTCCTCGGAGTTCGCCTCCATGAGGATCTTCTCGGCGGACCATGCGATCGAGGCACCCACGCCCTTGAAGTCGTAGCGCTGCGAGATCTCCTTGGCGGCCTGGTTGAGGGCGTTGTCGACCTCCTGCCGCTCGACCTTCGAGACGATGTCGAAACTGGAGTCGGCCATGTCCTGTGGCTCCTTGTATCGGGGTGCGTATCGATGCGTGTCACTGCGTATCGGCGTGCTTCGGGGCAGCCGCCGAGCCCGGTGTAGGCCCCGGGCCGCATCCGCATAAGCGTAGCCACCCCCTCCCCTCCGAGCGCCGGTCAATCGGGTGGCGAAGCACCCCTGGGCATCGGGTATCGTTTACGTCGTTGCCACGGAGCACCGCCGAAAAGCGGTTCGAGCGGCAACATCCCCGGCGGTGTGCCCGAGTGGCCAAAGGGAGCAGACTGTAAATCTGCCGGCTTAGCCTACCCAGGTTCGAACCCTGGCGCCGCCACATGATCGAAGGGTCTGTGATCAGCAGCAATGCTGATCACAGACCCTTTCGTCGTTCCTGGAGCCTTCTGCCGCGGCGTCCCCCACCCCGCCACCAGTCTTGACGTGCCCGTGCCACGGTCCTACTGTCGCGACACCGCGTTCATGTTGAAACACAAAGTTCATCTATGTGAACACGTGGGCGCGCGCCAACCGAGTCCACAGAGCAGACAGGAAGGCACCCCCCATGCGCATGCGTACGCTGCTCACCTCTCTGGCCACCGTCGTCGCCGTCACCGGCGGCCTCGCCCTCACCGCGCCCGCCGCGTCGGGCAGTACCGGCGCCGCCGACGTCGTCGCCTCACCCCTGGCGGACCCGTCCGTCGCGCCCGGCGGGAACTTCGACCTGGGGGTGTGGCAGCTCCAGGAGCCGGTCGGTTCCCCCGGCTCGCCCACGACGATCTCGTCGTCGCGGCTCCAGGGGGCCAACGGGTTCCAGGACTCGTACTTCTACACGGACACCCGCGACGGAGCGATGACCTTCTGGGCGCCGGAGAAGGGCGTCACCACCCCCAACTCGAACTACGCCCGCTCCGAACTGCGCGAGATGAACCGCAGCGGCAGCGCCGCCAACTGGTCGCTCAGCGGCACCCACACGATGAAGGCGACGCTACGGGTCGTGTCCGTCACGTCGAACGTCTGCGTCGGCCAGATCCACCTCGGCACCGGAGGCACGTCCACCAAGCCGCTGCTGGAGCTGTACTACCGGTCGAGCGGCGACATCGTCCTCGGCACGGAGAACTCGCCCGCCGGCGGCCAGACCCTGCACACCGTCGGCAACGTGTCGGTCGGCAAGACGTGGAGCTACACGATCGGCGTCTCGGGCGGGAACACCATCAACCTGACGGTCAACGGGAGCACCACGCACTACGCCATCCCGTCGTCGTTCAACGCCTACAAGCAGTACTTCAAGGCCGGTTCGTACAACCAGTCGTCCTCCGACAGCACCACCAAGGGCGCCCGGGTCGCCTTCTACGGCCTCACCGTCGCCCACAGCTGAGCGAGCCCGACAGTCGATGCGGCCTGCGGCGGGGCAGACTGATCCCATGTCGTCACGCCGCAGAAGCTGCCCCGAGTGCCGTCGTGAAATCGCCGTCGTGGCCGGCCGATTCGCGCGGCACGACCCGCCCGGCGCGCGGGAGAGCGGCGACCTCGTGTCGTGCCCCGGGTCCCGCCGCCAGGCGGAACTCGGGGCGGCCCAGCCCGCGTTGGACGGGTACGTGGTCCCGGAGTTCCCCGGCCAGATGCCACTCTTCTGAACGGCGGCCCACCCCGCCGCCGGGGAACCCCAGTTGCTCAGCTCCTCAGTTCCCCGCCACCGACTTCACCGCCACCGACACCGGCGCGGACCCACCGATCAGTTCCAGCGTCAGACCGGCCGTCGCCGGCGTCTCCACCAACTCCGCGAGTACGGCGGCCACATCGTCGCGCGAGATCGAGCCGAGACCCGTGTGGGCCTCCAGCCGGACCAGCCCGGTGCCGGCGTCGTTCGTGAGCGAACCGGGGCGCAGGATCGTCCAGTCCAGGGCGTCCAGACCGCGTACGTACGCGTCGGCCTCGCCCTTGGCCCGCAGATACACGTCGAAGACACCGTCCCCGGAATGCGTCGGATCCGCGCCCATCGAGGACACGACGACATGGCGCCGTACGCCCGCCAGGACCGCCGCGTCGGCGAACAGCACCGCCGAACCCCGGTCCACCGTGTCCTTGCGGGCCGTGCCGCTGTTCGGGCCCGCGCCCGCCGCGAAGACCGCCGCGTCCGCGCCCCGCAGATGGGCCGCGACCTCCTCGACCGAGGCCGACTCCAGGTCGAGCAGCAGCGGTTCGGCGCCGGCCGACCGTAGATCGTCGCTCTGCTCGGCGTTGCGGATGATGCCCGCGACCTCTTCACCGCGCGCGGCGAGCAGGCGCTCCAGCCGCAACGCGATCTGACCATGACCTCCAGCGATGACAATGCGCATGCCTTCGACCGTACGCCCGGACGGCCGCACGCGCCGCACGACTTCAGCCGCGTCCCAGCGGCGCACACCCACGCCGTACGCGCCGGGCGCGCGGACCCGAGCCGCAGCGCCTCAGGCGTACGCCCCGGCGCGGCGACAGCCGCTCACGACAACTCGCCCCGTCCCTGCCGGGGCAGCCCCAACTCCGAGCCCGCCGCCGTGTTGCAGTACTCCCGCACCGCGCTCGTCCGTGCCACCATGCGCCCCCGGTGCACCACGATCCGGCTGTACGCCAGCGACAGCGCGCCCGCGAGCCGGTCGCCGCGCACCGCGAGCAGTTCGGCCGGAAATCCCGCCTCGACCCGTACCTCGGGCAGGCCGAGTGCCGCGCGTGCCGACGAACTCACCGTGTCGTAGGCGTCCTCGGGCCGCATCCCGTGGCGGGAGGCCAGCAGGTAGGCCGCCTCCAGAGGGTCCCCGCGGCCCACCGGGTTGGACACGTCCCGCAGGGCGCCGCTGCCCGCGGCCACATGCACACCGGCGGTGCGCAGCAGTCGTACGGGAGCCGTGCCCCGGCGGTCGACGCCGCCGCAGCCGCCCTGCGGCAGGCAGACCACCGTCACGCCGGTCGCGGCCAGTTGGTCCGCGATCCGCGTGACCGTGTCCGCGGGCAGCCGTCCCAGGCCGCCGCACGGGCCGAGCGTCACCCCGGGGCGCATCCCGCCCGCGACCGCCGCCAGCCGGGCCAGGCGGGTCGGGTCGGCGGCGTCCGTGTGCAGGTCGACCGGGCAGCCGTGCTCGGACGCGACCTCCAGCACGGCCTCCACGTACCCCGTCGGATCAGGGTCCAGATCTGGACAACCGCCCACTACGGAGGCACCCATTTTCACCGCGTCCCGCAGCATCGCGAGCCCGTCCGCCCCCGCCACCCCGGTCAGCAGCCGGGGCATCGCCACCGCCGTCAACTCCGCCAGCCCCCGCAGCGCCCGCCGCGCCTGCAGTACGGCGGCAAGTGCGCTCAGCCCCTGGACGTCCCCCACGCGCACGTGTGCCCGCTGCGCCGTCGCCCCGTGCCCGAGTTGCAGCAGCGCCGCCTCCGTCGCGCGGCGCTGGACGTCCTCGGGGTCGTAGGAGACCGGTCCGCCGTTCTCCGCCGACAGAGCGGTGTCACTGTGCGTGTGCGGCTCGGCCGGGGCCGGGAGGAGGAGATAGCCACTGAGGTCCACGCGCGCGCCGCACGCGCGCGTGGCGTCCGTCGCCAGGCTGCCGGCCGTGCCGACCGCCTCGATCCGCCCGCCGCCCAGCCGTACGTCCACGGTCCGGCCGTCGGTCAGCCGGGCCCCGCACAGCAGGAGCGCGGCCGGGTCGGCCGGTCCCGACGAGCCTGAGGAACCCGACGACGAGTGGGACGGCTGGGGCTGGCTGTCGGGCATCGCGCTCCAGGGGCTCGGGGCTGCGGGGCTCAGGGCTCGGGGCTGCGCAAAGGGGCGCAAGATCACGCAGAGTGAGTCGAGCCTAGGGCGGTGATCCGCTCACGGCCGGGAGGAGCGCAATAGTCGTACCGGTGTGGTCCCCCGTACGGGAGAGGCTCCTGAGGCCTCTGGGAGGGCCTTGGAAGGGGCTGAAGCGGTGCCGCGAAACGGATTTGGGCGAACGGTCGCCGAGCGTGTAATGTCTTCATCGCTCGCCCCAATAGCTCAGTCGGTAGAGCGTCTCCATGGTAAGGAGAAGGTCTACGGTTCGATTCCGTATTGGGGCTCTGGTGTGAAAGGTTCCCGTCGCAAGATGGGAACTGATCGCATCACAGCGGTGTAGCTCAGTCGGTAGAGCAAGCGGCTCATAATCGCTGTGTCACCGGTTCAAGTCCGGTCACCGCTACTGACAGTAGCCGATTGCGGGGTCGGTCCTTCGATCGGCTACTCTGTTATGCGTTCATAGTCCCATCCGTTCGTCAAGGAGCACTCCTGTGGCTGCCACCGACGTCCGCCCGAAGATCACGCTGGCCTGCGTGGAGTGCAAGGAGCGGAACTACATCACCAAGAAGAACCGGCGTAACAACCCGGACCGACTGGAGATGAAGAAGCACTGCCCGCGTTGCAATGCGCACACCGCGCACCGCGAAACGCGATAAGAATCAGGCTCGTACACGAGGCCGTCCCCGAAGTACTGGGGGCGGCCTCGCGTCGTTCTTCACCCGGCAGCAGGAACATCAGGAGGTACCGGGCCATGGCGCTCGACCAGTCCTTCGTGGGGCGGACCTACCCGCCCACCGACCCCTACGAGGTGGGCCGGGAGAAGATCCGTGAGTTCGCGGAGGCGGTGGGGGACACCAACCCGGCGTACACGGACCCGGAGGCCGCCAAGGCGCTCGGCCACCCCGATGTGATCGCCCCGCCGACCTTCGTCTTCTCCATCACGTTCAAGGCCGCGGGACAGGTCGTCCAGGACCCGCAGCTCGGCCTCGACTACAGCCGCGTCGTGCACGGCGACCAGAAGTTCGTCTACGTCCGCCCCGTGCGCGCCGGCGACCGGCTCACGGTCACCTCCACGATCGAGGCGATCAAGTCGATGGCGGGCAACGACATCCTGGACATCCGCGGCGAGGTCCACGACGAGGCCGGCGAGCACGTCGTGACCGCCTGGACCAAGCTCGTGGCCCGCGCGGCGGAGGAGAACTGACATGACGGCGAAGATCGCGTACGACGACGTCGAGGTCGGCACCGAGCTGCCGGCCCAGACCTTCCCCGTGACCCGCGCCGCCCTCGTCCAGTACGCGGGCGCCTCCGGGGACTTCAACCCGATCCACTGGAACGAGAAGTTCGCCAAGGAGGTCGGACTGCCGGACGTCATCGCGCACGGCATGTTCACCATGGCCGAGGCGATCCGCGTGGTCACCGACTGGACAGGCGACCCGGGCGCGGTCGCCGAGTACGGCGTCCGCTTCACCAAGCCCGTCGTCGTCCCGAACGACGACCAGGGCGCGACCGTCGAGGTCAGCGCGAAGGTCGCCGCCAAGTTCGACGACAACACGGTCCGCGTGGACCTGGTGGCGATGAGCGCCGGGCAGAAGGTGCTCGGGATGTCGCGGGCGGTCGTACGACTGGCGTGAGCTGAGGTAAGGGGCGTCCGCCAGTGTGGGCGCCCCTTACGTTGTGGGTCGGCCGGGCCGATTCGGTCACCGGCAGTGACGCCGTCCGGTATCGAGGCCGTCCCGCCTGTGCGTCGCGTCACAGCGCGGAACGGCGCGCCACTCCTGGAAGCCCGCCGCGCGCTACTCTTGACGTAGTTAGTGATTGAGTACTAACTTTCTCGCATGGTCAGGATGAGCGCAGAAGAGAGGCGCGAGAGCGTCGTCCGCGCGGCGATCGCCGAGTTCGCGCAGCGGGGGTACTACGGCACCTCCACCGAGGCGATCGCCAAGCGGGTCGGGGTCTCGCAGCCGTATCTCTTCCGGCTCTTCCCGGGCAAGAAGGCGATCTTCGCGGCGGCCTCGTTGCGATGCGTGGAGGACGTGTGCCGGGTCGCGGAGGAGGCGTCGAAGGGGCTGGAGGGCGAGGATGCCCTGCATGCCATGGCTGACGCCTACGTGCGGCTCATCACGGAGCATCCCGAGAAGCTCCAGATGCAGATGCAGACGTACATCACGGTGGCCGCCGCCGAGGCCGAGGGTGACCACGAGTTCGGCGAGGCCGTGCGGAAGGGCTGGATGAGGCTCTGGGACGTCGTGCATCTGCCGCTGGGGGCGGACATCGAGGAGACCACGACCTTCATGGCGTACGGAATGCTGATCAACACCCTGGTGGCCATGGGTTTTCCGCCCGAGCACCGGGTCTGGGAAGGGTTGTATCCGGAGGCCCGCGCCACTGGTCGGCTGGAGAAGTCGTAGTGGCTGGTAAGGGGCGGATTCTGCGCCTCTTCATGAGCGCAAAAGTTAGTCATCAATAACTAATCATCGGTAACAAGCACCCTCTGGGGGAGCGATGTCACAGTCAACCGCACGGCGCGGGGGAATGGTCTGGGCCCTCGTCATCACCAGCGTCGCCGGGTTCATGGCGGCGCTGGACAACCTCGTCGTCACCACCGCCCTGCCGTCCATCCGTGAGGACCTCGGGGGCGCGCTGGGCGACCTGGAATGGACCGTGAGCGCCTACACGCTCACCTTCGCCGTCCTGCTGATGTTCGGCGCGGCGCTCGGTGACCGGTTCGGCCGCCGCCGGCTCTTCCTCGTCGGCATCACCGTCTTCACCGTCGCCTCCGCCGCCGCGGCCATGGCGCCCGGCATCGAGTCCCTCATCGCGGCCCGCGCGGTGCAGGGTGTCGGCGCGGCGATCATGATGCCGCTGACACTGACCCTGCTGACGGCGGCCGTGCCCGTCGCCAAGCGCGGGATGGCGTACGGCATATGGGGCGCGGTGAACGGACTCGCCGTCGCCTCCGGACCCCTCATCGGCGGCAGCCTCACCGAGCACATCTCCTGGCACTGGATCTTCTGGCTGAACGTCCCGCTCGGCCTGGCCCTGCTGCCGCTCGCCCGACTGCGCCTCTCCGAGTCCCACGGCACCGGCGCCCCCCTCGACTTCCCCGGCACCCTGCTCGCCAGCGGCGGCCTCTTCGGGATCGTGTACGGCCTGGTCCGCGGGCCCGCCGACGGCTGGACCAGCTCGCTCGTCCTGACCGGGCTGTTCGCGGGGAGCGCGCTGTTCGCCGGCTTCATCATCTACAGCGTCAACGCCAAGAACCCCATGCTCCCGATGCGGCTGTTCCGCTCCCGCGCCTTCTCCGGGATCAACGCGGCGAGCCTGCTGATGTTCCTCGGGATGTTCGGTTCGATCTTCCTGCTCAGCCAGTACATGCAGGGCGTCCTCGGCTACTCGCCCACCGAGGCGGGCCTGCGGATGCTCCCCTGGACCGGCATGCCGATGCTCGTCGCCCCCATCGCGGGCATCCTCTCCGACCGCATCGGCGGCCGCCCGGTCGTCGCCGCGGGCCTCTTCCTCCAGGCGGCCGGACTCGGCTACATGTCCTACGTGGTCACCACCGACGTCTCCTACGGCGCTCAGCTGCCCGGCCTGATCCTCAGCGGCATCGGCATGGCCCTGTTCTTCGCGCCGGCCTCCAACCTGGTCATGTCCAGCGTCAGTCCGAAGGAGCAGGGCATCGCCTCCGGCGCCAACAACGCGCTCCGCGAGGTGGGCGGCGCCCTCGGCATCGCGATCATGGCATCGATCTTCTCGGCCCAGGGCGGCTACCAGACCGCACAGACCTTCGTCGACGGCCTGAAGCCCGCGCTGGTCACCGGGGCGGCGGTCGTCGCCCTCGCAGGAGTCGCGACGCTGCTCATCCCGACGAGGCGGCGGGCGGCGGAGCTTGCGGCGACGTCCGAATCGGCTGAGTCGGCGGGGGCTTCGGACCCGGCCGGGGCTTCCGAGTCCGACTCGGTACTGGAGAACGCCGGTCGCTGAGCCGGACACCCGGCACGCACGCGTGGGGCCCCGCCGTCGCCGGTGGGGCCTCACGCGTGTGTGTGTCCGGTTTCGGCGACGCGGTCCTACGGATGGATGCGGGGGCTCGCGGCGGATACGGCGCTGCCCGCCCCGCCCCGCTCCGCGCCGAAACCGAGGGTCACGCCCCACCACCCCCGGACTTGTCAGTCCCGTCTCGTAGTCTTGACCGCGTGCAGGAACTCCACGACGCCCCCCTCGCCCCCCTCACCACCTTCCGGCTGGGCGGTCCCGCGACCCGGTTGATCACCGCGGGCACCGACGCCGAGGTGATCGACGTCGTGCGTGAGACCGATGACGCCGGGACGCCGTTGCTGGTCATCGGAGGTGGGTCGAACCTCGTCATCGGGGACAAGGGGTTCAAGGGGACCGCCCTGCGTATCGCCACCCGTGGCTTCGAACTCGACGGCACGCGGCTGGAGTTGGCGGCCGGTGAGGTGTGGACCGACGCTGTCGCCCGCACCGTGGAGGCCGGTCTTGCCGGTGTGGAGTGCCTCGCCGGGATTCCCGGGTCGGCCGGTGCGACCCCGATCCAGAACGTGGGGGCGTACGGCCAGGAGGTCTCCGCCACGATCACCGAGGTGGTCGCCTACGACCGCACCACCCGCGAGACGGTCACCCTCACCAACGAGGAGTGCGCCTTCTCCTACCGGCACAGCCGGTTCAAGGCCGAGCCCGAGCGCTACGTCGTACTGCGCGTCCGCTTCGAACTGGAGGACGCGGACGGGCTGTCGGCGCCGGTGAAGTACGCCGAGACGGCCCGGGTCCTCGGAGTCGAGCCCGGTGACCGGGTGCCGCTCGCGCGGGCCCGCGAGACCGTTCTCGCGCTGCGCGCGGGCAAGGGCATGGTCCTGGACCCCGAGGACCACGACACCTGGTCGGCCGGTTCCTTCTTCACCAACCCGATCCTCACCGACGCGCAGTTCACCGCGTTCCACGCGCGCGTGGGGGAGCGTCTCGGAGAGGGTGTGGAGCCGCCCGCGTACCCGTCCGGGGAGGGCCGCACGAAGACCTCCGCCGCATGGCTGATCGACAAGGCCGGCTTCACCAAGGGGTACGGCAGCGGGCCCGCCCGTATCTCCACCAAGCACACCCTCGCCCTCACCAACCGCGGTGAGGCGACCACCGAGGACCTGCTCACCCTCGCGCGCGAGGTCGTCGCCGGAGTCCACGACACCTTCGGGATCACGCTCGTCAACGAACCGGTGACGGTCGGCGTCAGCCTCTGACGGCACCCTCCGGAGAGGCTCAATAGGCCACCCCCACCCCCTGCTTGACCGTCCGGGGATCCTCCGTCATCGCCAGCATCGCGTGCGCGACATCGGCCCGCGCGATGAACCGGCCCTTGTCCGGGAAACCGCCCACGACCGTGCGGTACGTGCCGGTCAGCGGCTTGTTCTGGAGGCGTGGCGGGCGGACGGTCGTCCAGTCCGTGGCGCTGGCGGCCAGGGCTGCCTCCATCTCCCGTAGATCGTCGTAGACGTCCTTCAGGAGGGCTGAGATCAGCCCGCGCGCGGTGCGGTCGACGAGCCCCGCGCCCTCCGGGTCCGGGCCGATCGGACCGGCGCTCACCACCAGCACCCGGCGCACGCCCTCCGCCTCCATGGCCGTCAGGACCGTGCGCGTGAGCCGGGTCGCGACCCCCGCGTCCTTGCGGCTGCGGGCGCCGAGCCCGGACAGGACCGCGTCCCGGCCCGCGACCGCCGGGCGCAGCGCCTCCGGGTCGCCGAGGTCCGCGCGGAACACCTCCAGGCCCGCGCCCCGCACGGTCAGCCGCGCCGGGTCCCGCACGACCGCCGTGACCTCGTGGCCCGAGGCGAGTGCCTGGCGGACGATCTCCTGGCCGATGCCTCCCGTGGCACCGAAGACAGTGAGTTTCATGGCCTACTCCTACGCCCGTCACGGGGTGGGTGAGTGTTCACTCACCCCTGCCTGCCTCTAGAGTGGGTAAGTACTCACCCACCCGTCAAGCCCCGAAGAGGCCGGCCATGGAATCCTTGGGCCCCATGCAGCAGAAACAGGCCGCGGAGCCCGCCGCGCAGAAACCCGCCCGGGTCCGCATCCTCGACGCCGCCCACGAGTTGATGCTCACCGTCGGCCTGGCCCGGGCGACCACCAAGGAGATCGCGAAGGCCGCGGGCTGCTCCGAAGCCGCGCTCTACAAGTACTTCGCGAGCAAGGAGGAGCTGTTCATCCGCGTCCTCACGGAACGGCTGCCCCGGCTGACCCCGCTGCTGAGCAGCCTCGCCGCCGAACCCGGACAGCACTCCCTGGAGGACAACCTCACCGAGATCGCCCGCCAGGCGGCCCTCTTCTACGAGCAGAGCTTCCCGATCGCGGCCTCCCTGTACGCCGAGACCCAGCTCAAGCGGCGCCACGACGAGGCGCTGCGGCAGCTCGGCTCGGGCCCCCACAAGCCGATCGAGGGCCTGGACGCCTATCTGCGCGCCGAACAGGCCGCGGGCCGCGTCCGCCCCGACGCGGACACCTTCGCGGCCGCGTCCCTCCTCCTGGGCGCCTGCGCACAGCGCGCGTTCGCCTACGAGGCGGCGGAGAACGGCGTACGACCGCCCGTGGACGACTTCGCGCCACGCCTGGCCCGGACGCTGCTGGGCGGAATCTCCGTTGCCGAGGACCCCTCCTGACCGCGACCCTTGTCCCATGAGGCACCCCAAATGGAGCTGAGACTCCGCCAGTTCAGACCCCGGATCGGTCCACACGAACACCGTGTCGTCCAGCCCGGACAACCCCTGCGCCACACCTCGCTGCGCGACCCGGCGCCGTTCGGGATGCTCATGGGCGACCACGACGGGCTGAACCGGCTGGCCGGCCTGTTCTCGTTCGCCGCGTACTCCCGGCACACCATCGTGCACATCCCGCTGCGCGAGAGCGTGCCGCCCGACGAGGGGTGCGGGGAACTGGTCGATCTGGTGCTGGCCCACTCGGAGGCGGGGCTACGGCCCTCCAAGTGGCCCGGGCTGCGGCGGTCGTTGGGGCGCGGTACGCCGCTCACCGTGCGCACGGACGAGGCCCGCACCGAGCGCCACGCGCGCGCGTGGGAGGAGCGGCGGTACGCCCGCGGGCGGTTGCGGCACACCACGCACGCGCGTACGTACTTCCTCATCGGCGACCGTGACGTCCTCGCCACCGCCGCCACCCACTTCGCCTACGCGGCCGGCTGGGGGCCGCGGGAGAAGCGGGTCGTCAAAGGGCACTCGGCGTATGTGACCTCCCTGAGCAGCGAACTGGCTCCCTACCCGCACGGCTCGCGCTGCCCCGAGGTCGCGATCTGTTTCAAGCCGTATCCGCCCTACGCGCACTTCAAGCGACCGGGGCACTGAGCCAGTCGTCGATGCCCGACAGGAGCTTGGTCTTCATGTCCTCCGGAGCCGCGGATCCCCGTACCGACTGCCGGGCCAGTTCGGCCAGTTCGCGGTCCGAGAAGGCGTGGTGGCGGCGGGCGATCTCGTACTGGGCCGCCAGCCGGGAGCCGAACAGGAGGGGATCGTCGGCACCGAGGGCCAGCGGGACGCCCGCTTCGAAGAGGGTCCTCAGAGGCACGTCCTCGGGCTTCTCGTAGACGCCCAGCGCCACGTTCGAGGCGGGGCAGACCTCGCAGGTGATGCCCCGGTCGGCGAGCCGCTTCAGCAGCCGCGGGTCCTCCGCCGCGCGCACCCCGTGGCCGATCCGGGTCGCGTGCAGATCGTCCAGGCAGTCCCGCACCGAGGCCGGGCCCGCCAGCTCGCCGCCGTGCGGGGCGGACAGCAGGCCGCCCTCCTGGGCGATCGCGAAGGCCCGGTCGAAGTCCCGTGCCATACCCCGGCGTTCGTCGTTCGAAAGGCCGAAACCGACCACACCCTTGTCCGCGTACCGCACCGCCAGCCGGGCCAGCGTGCGGGCGTCCAGGGGGTGCTTCATCCGGTTCGCGGCCACCAGCACCCGCATCCCGAGCCCGGTCTCGCGGGAGGTCGTCTCGACCGCGTCCAGGATGACCTCCAGCGCCGGGATCAGCCCGCCCAGGCGGGGTGCGTACGACGTCGGGTCCACCTGGATCTCCAGCCAGCCCGAGCCGTCCCTGACGTCCTCCTCGGCGGCCTCGCGGACCAGCCGCTGGATGTCCTCGGGTTCCCGCAGGCACGACCGCGCCGCGTCGTACAGCCGCTGGAAACGGAACCACCCCCGCTCGTCCGTCGCCCGCAGCTTCGGCGGCTCCCCGCTGGTCAGCGCCTCGGTCAGGGCGTCGGGCAGTCTTACGCCGTACTTGTCGGCGAGCTCCAGCACGGTGGTCGGCCGCATCGACCCGGTGAAGTGCAGGTGCAGATGGGCTTTCGGCAGTTCAGAGACATCACGTACACGCTCCATCTGGGAATCCTGCCGTACGTTCGCGCCGCGCCGGTACCACTTTCCTCGATCGTGGTCTTGCTCGCACAAAGCAACGGGCCGCCTCCCCGGAGGGAAACGGCCCGCACGCACGCGTAGAGGTACGAAAACTCAGTCCGTGGCCTCCGCCAGCAGCTTCTGGATACGGCTGACACCCTCGACGAGGTCCTCGTCACCCAGGGCGTACGACAGCCGCAGGTAACCGGGGGTCCCGAAGGCCTCGCCCGGGACGACCGCGACCTCGGCCTCCTCCAGGATCAGCGCGGCCAGCTCGACCGAGTCCTGCGGGCGCTTGCCGCGGATCTCCTTGCCGAGGAGCGCCTTGACCGACGGGTAGACGTAGAACGCGCCCTCCGGCTCCGGGCACAGCACCCCGTCGATCTCGTTCAGCATGTGCACGATCGTCTTACGGCGGCGGTCGAAGGCCTCGCCCATCTTCGCGACGGCGTCCAGGTTGCCGGAGACGGCGGCCAGCGCGGCGACCTGGGCCACGTTCGAGACGTTCGAGGTGGCGTGCGACTGGAGGTTGGTCGCGGCCTTGACGACGTCCTTCGGGCCGATGATCCAGCCCACCCGCCAGCCGGTCATCGCGTACGTCTTGGCGACGCCGTTGACCACGATGCACTTGTCGCGCAGCTCGGGGAGGATCGCGGGCAGCGAGGTGAACTTCGCGTCGCCGTAGACCAGGTGCTCGTAGATCTCGTCCGTCATGACCCACAGGCCGTGCTCGACGGCCCAGCGGCCGATCGCCTCGGCCTCGGCCTCGCTGTAGACGGCGCCGGTCGGGTTCGACGGCGAGACGAAGAGGACGACCTTGGTGTTCTCGGTGCGGGCCGCCTCCAACTGCTCGACCGAGACGCGGTATCCGGTCGTCTCGTCGGCGACGACGTCCACCGGGACACCGCCCGCGAGCCGGATCGACTCCGGGTACGTCGTCCAGTACGGCGCCGGGACGATGACTTCGTCGCCCGGGTCGAGGATCGCGGCGAAGGCCTCGTAGATGGCCTGCTTGCCGCCGTTGGTGACGAGGATCTGCGAGGCGTCCACCTCGTAGCCCGAGTCGCGCAGCGTCTTCGCGGCGATCGCGGCCTTCAGCTCCGGCAGACCGCCGGCCGGGGTGTAGCGGTGGTACTTGGGGTTCGAGCAGGCCTCGATGGCGGCCTGGACGACGTAGTCCGGGGTCGGGAAGTCCGGTTCACCCGCGCCGAAGCCGATCACCGGACGTCCGGCGGCCTTGAGGGCCTTTGCCTTGGCGTCCACGGCGAGGGTGGCGGACTCGGAGATCGCGCCGACTCGGGCGGAGACCCGGCGCTCGGTGGGAGGGGTTGAGGCGCTCATGGGCCCATCGTTTCAGACCGGAAACCCGCCCGGCACACCGGTTTCACAGACTGAACAGGATCGGGAAGGCATTGAACAACCGTCCGGATTCCCGCCCCGGCCTGGGCGATCTTCCTCCGGCAATCCCCGTACAGGCACTTTCTGTTCGACGACCGGCCCCGGAGCACGTACACTCCTAGCTCGTTGGCCTTCAACAGCCGCGCCCTACCAGGTGCACACCGAGCACCCGGGCGGATGCGGTACGTTGGGGACGTCACAAAGGGTCGTAGCTCAATTGGTAGAGCACCGGTCTCCAAAACCGGCGGTTGGGGGTTCAAGTCCCTCCGGCCCTGCTACACACACCTTCACCAGGATGTGTGCGCAGCGCATGTACGTACAGCAATGCACCGCCGTGCGGCTCAGACCGGGCGCGGCACGGCCACGACCCGGGAACAGGTGAGGATGAATGGCGGACGCCGTGGGCTCCATCGACATGCCTGATGCCCAGGACGAGGTGTCGGAGTCCAAGAAGAAGGCCCGCAAGGGCGGCAAGCGCGCCAAGAAGGGCCCGCTGAAGCGCCTCGGCATCTTCTACCGCCAGATCGTCGCGGAACTCCGCAAGGTCGTCTGGCCGACGCGCAACCAGCTGACGACGTACACGACGGTTGTCATCGTCTTCGTCGTCATCATGATCGGTCTGGTGACCGTGATTGACTATGGACTCAATCACGCCGCGAAATACGTCTTCGGCTGAGGCCGGAAGCGAAGGGCGCCCTGACCGGCGCCCCTTTCGCGTGTTCCACCCCCATGTATCCAGGAAGAAGCAGCCACGTGTCTGACCCGAACCTGAACGAGGCCGTCGAGCCGGACGAGTCCGTGGAAGACGAACTCGACATCGTCGAGGGCGCGGACGAGGAGCTGGACGAGGTCGAGGCTGCGGACGCCGACGCGGGCGAGCCGGCCGAGGAAGCCGCCGTGCACGTCGAGGACGAGGACGCGGAAGCGACCGAGGACCTCGACGACGAGGCCACGGCCGAGGACGACGAGGAAGAGGCCGAACCGGCCGAGCCCGTCGACCCCGTCGTCGCCCTGCGCGAAGAGCTGCGTCTCCTGCCCGGCGAGTGGTACGTCATCCACACGTACGCCGGTTACGAGAACCGCGTGAAGACCAACCTGGAGCAGCGCGCCGTCTCGCTGAACGTCGAGGACTACATCTTCGCGGCCGAGGTGCCGCAAGAAGAGGTCGTCCAGATCAAGAACGGCGACCGCAAGACCATCAAGCAGAACAAGCTCCCGGGCTACGTCCTGGTCCGCATGGACCTGACGAACGAGTCCTGGGGTGTCGTCCGCAACACCCCCGGCGTCACCGGCTTCGTGGGCAACGCGTACGACCCGTACCCGCTGACCCTGGACGAGATCGTCAAGATGCTCGCCCCGGAGGCCGAGGAGAAGGCCGCGCGTGAGGCCGCCGAGGCCGAGGGCAAGCCGGTTCCGCAGCGCAAGGTCGAGGTCCAGGTGCTGGACTTCGAGGTCGGCGACTCGGTCACCGTCACCGACGGTCCGTTCGCGACGCTGCAGGCCACGATCAACGAGATCAACGCCGACTCGAAGAAGGTCAAGGGTCTCGTCGAGATCTTCGGCCGCGAGACGCCGGTCGAGCTCTCCTTCGATCAGATTCAGAAGAACTAGCAGTACTTCGGCTGCGGGTGTGTGGGGGCTGGTCGTGCTCACGCGACGGTAGTCGCATATCGACGCAGCCCCGCGCCCCTGGGTGGGGCAGGTCAGGTGGGTTCCCAGTGAACCCCCTGACCTTTCTCGTTTTTGGTCGTGGCGTCTTACCCGCTATCGTTGTGCGGTATGCCTGCGTCCGGGTGATTCCCGGAGGTGGGCAGGACCCGAATCGAAAGGACCCGGAGAGCAATGCCTCCCAAGAAGAAGAAGGTCACGGGGCTCATCAAGCTCCAGATCAACGCCGGTGCGGCGAACCCGGCTCCGCCGGTCGGCCCCGCGCTCGGTCAGCACGGCGTCAACATCATGGAGTTCTGCAAGGCCTACAACGCGGCGACCGAGTCGCAGCGTGGCTGGGTGATCCCGGTGGAGATCACGGTCTACGAGGACCGCTCCTTCACCTTCATCACCAAGACTCCGCCGGCCGCGAAGATGATCCTCAAGGCCGCTGGTGTCGAGAAGGGCTCCGGCGAGCCGCACAAGACCAAGGTCGCCAAGATCACCGAGGCGCAGGTTCGTGAGATCGCCACGACCAAGCTTCCCGACCTGAACGCCAACGACCTGGACGCCGCGTCGAAGATCATCGCCGGCACCGCCCGTTCCATGGGCATCACGGTCGAGGGCTGACCTTCACCTCGTAGGAAAGACCGTGGCAGGGCCTGCTCGGCCCACACCACGACTCCTCAGAACACACACAGGAGCAGTAGTGAGCAAGCGCAGCAAGTCTCTCCGCGCTGCGGACGAGAAGATCGACCGGGACAAGCTCTACGCCCCGCTCGAGGCCGTCCGTCTCGCCAAGGAGACCTCCACCTCCAAGTTCGACGGCACCGTCGAGGTCGCCTTCCGCCTGGGTGTCGACCCGCGCAAGGCCGACCAGATGGTCCGTGGCACCGTGAACCTCCCGCACGGCACCGGTAAGACCGCCCGGGTCCTGGTCTTCGCGACCGGTGACCGTGCCGAGGCCGCGACCGCCGCGGGCGCCGACATCGTCGGTTCCGACGAACTCATCGACGAGGTGGCGAAGGGCCGGCTGGACTTCGACGCCGTCGTCGCCACCCCGGACCTCATGGGCAAGGTCGGCCGCCTGGGCCGCGTGCTCGGTCCCCGTGGTCTCATGCCGAACCCCAAGACCGGCACCGTGACGCCGGACGTGGTCAAGGCCGTCAACGAGATCAAGGGCGGCAAGATCGAGTTCCGCGTCGACAAGCACTCGAACCTGCACTTCATCATCGGCAAGTCGTCCTTCGACGACACCAAGCTGGTGGAGAACTACGGCGCGGCCCTGGACGAGATCCTCCGTCTGAAGCCGTCCGCCGCCAAGGGTCGTTACATCAAGAAGGCCGCGATCAGCACCACGATCGGCCCCGGCATTCCGATCGACCCGAACCGCACCCGTAACCTCCTCGTCGAGGAGGACCCGGCCGCCGTCTGAGCCCCGCGCTCACCGAGGTAGCCGCGTCAGGTACGCGTCAGCATGGGGCGAGCCCCGCAACCATTCCGGTTGCGGGGCTCGTCCTCTTTTCGTACGGGGTGTCAGTGCGCTGCGCTAGCGTTCTTGGCAGGCACAGCAATCGCATAGGGGTGGGGACGAATGAAGAGCACGACCGTGCGCCGGATAGGCCTCTCGATCGCGGTGGCGACTGCGCTGGCTTCGGTGGCCGCCTGTGGTTCCTCGGGCTCCTCCGGGGGCTCCGGCAAGGACGACAAGGCCGCGGGCAAGGGGTCGACGCGGGTGAGCCCCATAGCGGCCCTGCGCAGCGCCGAGAAGTCCACCGACAAGGCCGACTCCGCCAAGGTCGAGTCCTCCACCGTGATGGGCTCCCTGATGTCCATGGACGCCAAGGGCAACCTCGGCTGGGGCGACGGGATCACCGGCGTCCTCACGATGACGTACACCGGCGGCACGATGGCCGAGACGATGCGCGCGGCCGGCAGCACGTCGATGGAGGCCCGCTATCTGCCGGATGCCTACTACGCGAAGATGGGCGACAAGTTCGCCGAGCAGGCGGGCGGGAAGCACTGGCTGAAGTACGACTACGACGACCTGGCCAAGCTCGGTGGCAGCTCCGGCGCGTACCTCAAGGACCAGATGCAGAACTCCACGCCGAACCAGTCGGTGAAGCTCCTGCTCGCCTCCGGGGACGTCAAGAAGGTCGGTACGGAGTCGGTGCGCGGACAGCAGGCCACGCACTACTCGGGCACGGTCGACGTCGCCGACCTCGCCGCCAAGAACTCCAGCCTCACCGCGAGCCAGCTCGCCGGCCTCAAGAAGCAGCTCACCGCGGCCGGCGTCACCACGGAGCAGGTCGACATCTGGGTCAACGCCCAGGACCTGCTGGTCAAGAAGGTCGAGAAGGGCCAGATGTCCTCGGGCCAGTACACCCAGACCGCCTACTACAGCGACTACGGCGTGAAGGTCGACGCGACCGTGCCCCCGGCGAGCGACACCGAGGACTTCACGGCGCTGCTGAAGCAGCAGGGTGCGGGCTCGGGCAGCAGCGGCACGTCGACCGGGTCCGGCACCAGCTCTTGAGCCGGGCTCAACTCCGGTGCGGGGGACGGGAATTCGCCGGGGGCCTGCCGCCCCGCTGCTCGCCGGCGGAGCCGTTGACACGGTGGAGCCGCTGAGCCGTACGGGCGGATTTGCTTGGGAGTATGGGGGTCCCGTACTCTTCGGGAGAAGCCAAAGACCGCTGGTCGTTGCCGTGCTTGTCAAAGGGTGCGGTGACCGAAGGATCCGCTGAACAGTGGACGACCCGCGCAGGTGAACTGGATGTGCTCCCGGGATGTTGTTTCCGGTCGAGCTACGCCCCGTGCGCCTGCGCCGGGGCGTTTCTTCTGTCCCAGCCCCTTCTGAGCGGTCCTCATCACCCGGAAGGAGGCCGACGCTCTATGGCAAGGCCCGACAAGGCTGCCGCGGTAGCCGAGCTCGCGGACCAGTTCCGCGACTCGAACGCCGCCGTGCTGACCGAGTACCGGGGTCTCACCGTGGCGCAGCTCAAGACGCTGCGTCGTTCGCTCGGTGAGAACGCCCAGTACGCCGTGGTGAAGAACACGCTGACCAAGATTGCGGCCAACGAGGCCGGGATCTCTACGCTCGACGACCTGTTCAACGGTCCGACGGCGGTCGCCTTCATCACCGGTGACCCGGTGGAGTCGGCGAAGGGTCTTCGTGACTTCGCCAAGGACAACCCGAACCTCGTCATCAAGGGCGGTGTCCTTGACGGCAAGGCGCTGTCCGCCGACGAGATCAAGAAGCTCGCGGACCTCGAGTCCCGCGAGGTTCTGCTCTCCAAGCTGGCGGGTGCCTTCAAGGGCAAGCAGACTCAGGCTGCGCAGCTCTTCCAGGCGCTTCCGTCGAAGCTCGTCCGCACGGTGGACGCCCTTCGCGCCAAGCAAGAAGAGCAGGGCGGTGCCGAGTAATTCGGCTCGCAGCATGACCGACGCCTGAGGCTCCGCGCCCAAGGCAACGGTCGCAGCGGGCCGAACGTACGCCCGCCAGACATGTACACACCGGCACCAGCCGAAATTAGTGGAAGGAAGCCATCGTGGCTCTCACCCAGGACGAACTGCTCGCCGAGTTCGAGACCATGACCCTCATCCAGCTTTCCGAGTTCGTGAAGGCGTTCGAGGAGAAGTTCGACGTCACCGCCGCCGCCGCGGTCGCCGTTGCGGGCCCCGCCGCCGCCGGTGCCCCGGCCGAGGCCGAGGCCGAGCAGGACGAGTTCGACGTCATCCTCACGGGTGCCGGCGAGAAGAAGATCCAGGTCATCAAGGTCGTGCGTGAGCTGACCTCGCTGGGCCTGAAGGAGGCCAAGGACCTCGTGGACGGCGCCCCGAAGCCCGTCGTCGAGAAGGTCGCCAAGGACGTCGCCGAGAAGGCCGCCGAGTCCCTCAAGGCCGCCGGCGCCTCGGTCGAGGTCAAGTAACTCCGTCTGGGTCGTGGACGAGGTCCCAAGGACCTTGTAACGCCTAAGCACTGAAGAGCGATCATCCATCTGGGTGGTCGCTCTTCGGCGTTCCTGGGTCGGGTGAGCGGCAGCCTTGCGATCAGGGGTTCGCGGAGTATGGTGATCTTCTTCGTGCCTCCGGGCGGCCCTGGTGGCATGTGGTGTGGGCCATGGAGGCCTTGACGAACCGCACGCAGCGCGCAATTCTCAGGACGCGTCGTCACAACGATCCGAATCCGAGGCATGGATCGGCGGCGAAGAGGGCAGTATCAACGCGTTGAGGACGTGAGCTTGCCGAGGGTGTTGAGCACGACGAGGGTCTCAAAAAAGCGGGGCTGGACATCAGTGCGCCAAGTGGCTACACTGACCCTTTGCGCTGCCTGTTAGCTGCTCCCTGCCCGTCACCAGGGGCATGCCCTCACTTGAGCATCGATGACCGGACCAACTCTGACCTGGCCTTTCCGGGCCGTCTCAGGAAGTCCATGTCTCTTTGCCCCTGAGAGGGGCCGGTACGCGCGTAGTGAGTCCGAGCCCTCGGAAGGACCCCCTCTTGGCCGCCTCGCGCACTGCCTCGACCGCGAATATGAACAACGGCGCCAGCACCGCCCCGCTGCGCATCTCCTTTGCAAAGATCAAGGAGCCCCTCGAGGTTCCCAACCTGCTCGCGTTGCAGACCGAGAGCTTCGACTGGCTGCTCGGCAACTCCGCCTGGCAGAGTCGGGTCGAGGCGGCTCTGGAGTCGGGTCAGGACGTCCCCACGAAGTCCGGTCTGGAGGAGATCTTCGAGGAGATCTCTCCGATCGAGGACTTCTCCGGGTCGATGTCGCTGACCTTCCGCGACCACCGTTTCGAACCTCCCAAGAACAGCATCGACGAGTGCAAGGAGCGCGACTTCACGTACGCCGCCCCACTCTTCGTAACCGCTGAGTTCACCAACAACGAGACCGGCGAGATCAAGTCCCAGACGGTCTTCATGGGCGACTTCCCGCTCATGACCAACAAGGGCACCTTCGTCATCAACGGCACCGAGCGTGTCGTCGTGTCGCAGCTGGTCCGTTCGCCGGGCGTCTACTTCGACTCCTCGATCGACAAGACGTCCGACAAGGACATCTTCTCCACCAAGGTCATCCCGTCCCGGGGTGCCTGGCTGGAGATGGAGATCGACAAGCGCGACATGGTCGGTGTCCGCATCGACCGCAAGCGCAAGCAGTCCGTCACCGTCCTGCTCAAGGCTCTCGGTTGGACGACCGAGCAGATCCTGGAGGAGTTCGGCGAGTACGAGTCCATGCGCGCCACCCTGGAGAAGGACCACACCCAGGGCCAGGACGACGCGCTCCTCGACATCTACCGCAAGCTGCGTCCGGGCGAGCCCCCGACCCGCGAGGCCGCGCAGACGCTTCTTGAGAACCTCTACTTCAACCCGAAGCGCTACGACCTCGCCAAGGTCGGCCGCTACAAGGTGAACAAGAAGCTGGGCAGCGAGGCCCCGCTGGACGCCGGTGTGCTGACCGTCGAGGACATCATCTCGTCGATCAAGTACCTGGTGAAGCTGCACGCCGGTGAGACCGAGACCGTTGGTGACAACGGCGCCTCGATCGTCGTCGAGACCGACGACATCGACCACTTCGGCAACCGTCGTCTGCGCAACGTCGGCGAGCTCATCCAGAACCAGGTCCGTACGGGCCTGGCGCGTATGGAGCGAGTCGTCCGCGAGCGGATGACGACCCAGGACGTCGAGGCGATCACGCCGCAGACCCTGATCAACATCCGGCCGGTCGTCGCCTCCATCAAGGAGTTCTTCGGCACCAGCCAGCTGTCGCAGTTCATGGACCAGAACAACCCGCTGTCGGGTCTCACCCACAAGCGCCGTCTGTCGGCGCTTGGCCCGGGTGGTCTCTCCCGCGAGCGGGCCGGCTTCGAGGTCCGTGACGTGCACCCCTCGCACTACGGCCGCATGTGCCCGATCGAGACCCCTGAAGGCCCGAACATCGGCCTGATCGGCTCGCTCGCCTCCTACGGCCGGGTCAACGCGTTCGGTTTCGTCGAGACGCCGTACCGCCGGGTCACCGACGGTGTCGTCACCGACGAGGTCGACTACCTGACCGCCGACGAAGAGGACCGATTCGTCATCGCGCAGGCCAACGCGCCGCTCGGGGACGACTTCCGGTTCGAGGAGTCCCGCGTCCTGGTCCGCCGTCGTGGCGGAGAGGTCGACTACGTCCCCGGTGACGACGTCGACTACATGGACGTCTCCCCGCGCCAGATGGTGTCCGTCGCGACCGCGATGATCCCCTTCCTGGAGCACGACGACGCCAACCGTGCCCTCATGGGCGCGAACATGATGCGTCAGGCCGTGCCCCTCATCAAGTCCGAGGCGCCGCTGGTCGGCACCGGCATGGAGTACCGCTGTGCGGTCGACGCCGGTGACGTCCTGAAGTCGGAGAAGGACGGTGTGGTCCAGGAGGTCTCCGCGGACTACATCACCACCGCCAACGACGACGGCACGTACACCACGTACCGCCTCGCCAAGTTCTCCCGCTCCAACCAGGGCACCTCCGTCAACCAGAAGGTTGTCGTGGACGAGGGCGCCCGGATCATCGCCGGCCAGGTGCTGGCCGACGGTCCGGCGACCGAGTTCGGCGAGATGGCGCTCGGCAAGAACCTGCTCGTGGCGTTCATGCCGTGGGAGGGTCACAACTACGAGGACGCGATCATCCTGTCGCAGCGCCTCGTACAGGACGACGTCCTCTCCTCGATCCACATCGAGGAGCACGAGGTCGACGCCCGTGACACCAAGCTCGGCCCCGAGGAGATCACCCGGGACATCCCGAACGTCTCCGAGGAGGTCCTCGCCGACCTCGACGAGCGCGGCATCATCCGTATCGGTGCCGAGGTCGTCGCCGGTGACATCCTCGTCGGCAAGGTCACGCCCAAGGGTGAGACCGAGCTGACCCCCGAGGAGCGCCTGCTCCGCGCGATCTTCGGTGAGAAGGCGCGCGAGGTGCGCGACACCTCGCTGAAGGTGCCGCACGGCGAGATCGGCAAGGTCATCGGCGTCCGCGTCTTCGACCGCGAGGAGGGCGACGAACTGCCGCCCGGCGTCAACCAGTTGGTCCGTGTGTATGTTGCGCAGAAGCGCAAGATCACCGACGGTGACAAGCTGGCCGGCCGGCACGGCAACAAGGGTGTCATCTCGAAGATCCTGCCCATCGAGGACATGCCGTTCCTCGAGGACGGGACTCCGGTCGACATCATCCTGAACCCGCTGGGTGTCCCGTCCCGAATGAACCCGGGACAGGTCCTGGAGATCCACCTCGGCTGGCTCGCCAGTCGCGGCTGGGACGTCTCCGGGTTCAGCGAGGACTGGGCGAAGCGCCTCCAGGTCATCGGCGCCGACCAGGTCGCGCCGGGTACCAACGTCGCGACCCCGGTCTTCGACGGTGCCCGCGAGGACGAGATCTCCGGTCTCTTCGAGGCCACGATCCCGAACCGCGACGGCGACCGCCTGGTCCAGGCCTCCGGAAAGGCCAACCTGTTCGACGGCCGCTCCGGCGAGCCGTTCCCGGAGCCGATCTCGATCGGCTACATGTACATCCTGAAGCTGCACCACCTGGTCGACGACAAGCTGCACGCCCGTTCGACCGGTCCGTACTCGATGATCACCCAGCAGCCGCTGGGTGGTAAGGCGCAGTTCGGTGGTCAGCGATTCGGCGAGATGGAGGTGTGGGCGCTGGAGGCATACGGCGCCGCCTACGCCCTCCAGGAGCTGCTCACCATCAAGTCCGACGACGTGACCGGCCGCGTGAAGGTCTACGAGGCCATCGTCAAGGGCGAGAACATCCCCGAGCCCGGCATCCCCGAGTCCTTCAAGGTGCTCATCAAGGAGATGCAGTCGCTCTGCCTGAACGTGGAGGTGCTGTCCAGTGACGGTATGTCCATCGAGATGCGTGACACCGACGAGGATGTCTTCCGCGCAGCGGAGGAGCTCGGCATCGACCTGTCCCGGCGCGAGCCGAGCAGCGTCGAAGAGGTCTGACGGGAGTCCGGAGACCTGCGCCACGCAGGTCTCCGGCCCCAGGACCCCCGTATCAGACCCCAAGACTTACAACCCTGAGAGGGATTGACGCATAGTGCTCGACGTCAACTTCTTCGATGAGCTCCGGATCGGTCTGGCCACCGCTGACGACATCCGTCAGTGGAGCCACGGCGAGGTCAAGAAGCCTGAGACCATCAACTACCGCACGCTCAAGCCCGAAAAGGACGGACTCTTCTGCGAGAAGATCTTCGGTCCGACCCGGGACTGGGAGTGCTACTGCGGCAAGTACAAGCGCGTTCGCTTCAAGGGCATCATCTGTGAGCGCTGCGGCGTCGAGGTGACCCGCGCCAAGGTGCGCCGTGAGCGGATGGGCCACATCGAACTGGCCGCGCCCGTCACCCACATCTGGTACTTCAAGGGTGTCCCGTCGCGTCTGGGATACCTGCTCGACCTCGCCCCGAAGGACCTCGAGAAGGTCATCTACTTCGCGGCGTACATGATCACGTTCGTCGACGAAGAGCGCCGCACGCGTGACCTGCCCTCGCTGGAGGCGCACGTCTCCGTGGAGCGTCAGCAGGTCGAGAACCGGCGTGACTCGGACCTCGAGGCCCGTGCCAAGAAGCTCGAGACCGACCTGGCCGAGCTTGAGGCCGAGGGTGCCAAGGCCGACGTGCGCCGCAAGGTGCGCGAAGGTGCCGAGCGCGAGATGAAGCAGCTGCGCGACCGTGCGCAGCGCGAGATCGACCGCCTGGACGAGGTGTGGACCCGGTTCAAGAACCTCAAGGTCCAGGACCTGGAGGGCGACGAGCTCCTCTACCGCGAGCTGCGTGACCGCTTCGGCACGTACTTCGACGGTTCGATGGGTGCCGCGGCGCTTCAGAAGCGCCTGGAGTCCTTCGACCTGGACGAAGAGGCCGAGCGGCTTCGCGAGATCATCCGCACCGGCAAGGGCCAGAAGAAGACCCGTGCGCTGAAGCGACTGAAGGTCGTGTCTGCCTTCTTGCAGACCTCCAACAGCCCCAAGGGCATGGTTCTCGACTGCGTCCCGGTCATCCCGCCGGACCTTCGCCCGATGGTGCAGCTGGACGGTGGCCGCTTCGCGACCTCCGACCTGAACGACCTGTACCGCCGTGTGATCAACCGCAACAACCGCCTGAAGCGGCTTCTGGATCTCGGTGCTCCCGAGATCATCGTCAACAACGAGAAGCGCATGCTCCAGGAGGCCGTCGACGCCCTCTTCGACAACGGTCGTCGTGGTCGTCCGGTCACCGGTCCCGGTAACCGCCCGCTGAAGTCCCTGAGCGACATGCTCAAGGGCAAGCAGGGTCGATTCCGTCAGAACCTGCTCGGCAAGCGCGTGGACTACTCCGCGCGTTCCGTGATCGTCGTCGGCCCGCAGCTGAAGCTGCACCAGTGCGGTCTGCCGAAGGCCATGGCGCTGGAGCTCTTCAAGCCGTTCGTGATGAAGCGCCTGGTGGACCTGAACCACGCGCAGAACATCAAGTCGGCGAAGCGGATGGTCGAGCGCGGCCGCACGGTCGTCTACGACGTCCTCGAAGAGGTCATCGCCGAGCACCCGGTTCTGCTGAACCGTGCGCCGACGCTGCACCGCCTCGGCATCCAGGCCTTCGAGCCGCAGCTGGTCGAGGGCAAGGCCATCCAGATCCACCCGCTCGTCTGCACCGCGTTCAACGCGGACTTCGACGGTGACCAGATGGCCGTACACCTGCCGCTCTCCGCGGAGGCGCAGGCCGAGGCCCGCATCCTGATGCTGTCCTCGAACAACATCCTGAAGCCGGCCGACGGTCGTCCCGTCACCATGCCGACCCAGGACATGGTGCTGGGTCTGTTCTTCCTCACCACCGACGGTGAACTCCGTGACGTCAAGGGCGAGGGCCGCGCGTTCGGCTCCACGGCCGAGGCGACCATGGCGTTCGACGGCGGCGAGCTGGCGCTCCAGTCGGCCGTGGACATCCGCTTCCCGGTGGGCACCATCCCGCCGCGTGGCTGGGTGCCGCCGGTCCGCGAGGAGGGCGAGCCCGAGTGGCAGCAGGGTGACACCTTCCGCCTCCGTACGACCCTGGGCCGCGCGCTCTTCAACGAGCTGCTGCCCGAGGACTACCCGTTCGTCGACTACTCGGTGGGCAAGAAGCAGCTCTCCGAGATCGTCAACGACCTGGCCGAGCGCTACCCCAAGGTCATCGTGGCGGCGACGCTCGACAACCTGAAGGCGGCCGGCTTCTTCTGGGCGACCCGTTCCGGTGTCACCGTGGCCATCTCCGACGTCGTCGTTCCCGAGGCGAAGAAGGAGATCGTCAAGGGCTACGAGGCGCAGGACGAGAAGGTCCAGAAGCAGTACGAGCGCGGTCTGATCACCAAGGAAGAGCGCACGCAGGAGCTCATCGCGATCTGGACCAAGGCGACCAACGAGGTCGCCGAGGCGATGAACGCGAACTTCCCGAAGACCAACCCCATCTTCATGATGGTCGACTCGGGTGCCCGAGGAAACATGATGCAGATGCGTCAGATCGCGGGTATGCGTGGTCTGGTGTCGAACGCCAAGAACGAGACGATCCCGCGTCCGATCAAGGCCTCCTTCCGTGAGGGCCTGTCGGTGCTGGAGTACTTCATCTCGACTCACGGTGCTCGTAAGGGTCTGGCGGACACGGCTCTCCGTACCGCCGACTCGGGTTACCTCACCCGTCGTCTGGTCGACGTCTCCCAGGACGTCATCATCCGCGAGGAGGACTGCGGCACCGACCGCGGCCTCAAGCTGCACATCGCGGAGCGCGGCGCGGACGGTGTCCTGCGCAAGGCCGACAACGTCGAGACCAGCGTGTACGCACGTGCGCTGGCCGAGGACATCACCGTCGACGGCAAGGTGCTGGCCCCGGCCAACACCGACCTCGGCGACGTCCTCATCGACGAGCTGGTCAAGCACGGCATCGAGACGGTCAAGACCCGCTCGGTCCTGACCTGCGAGTCCGCCGTCGGCACCTGCGCCATGTGCTACGGCCGCTCGCTGGCCACCGGCAAGCTGGTCGACATCGGTGAGGCGGTCGGCATCATCGCCGCCCAGTCCATCGGTGAGCCCGGCACGCAGCTGACGATGCGTACCTTCCACACCGGTGGTGTGGCCGGTGACGACATCACCCAGGGTCTGCCCCGTGTCGTCGAGCTCTTCGAGGCTCGTACGCCGAAGGGTGTCGCCCCGATCTCCGAGGCCCAGGGCCGCGTGCGGATCGAGGAGACCGAGAAGACCAAGAAGCTCGTCGTCACCCCGGACGACGGCAGCGACGAGACGGCGTTCCCGATCTCGAAGCGCGCCCGTCTCCTGGTCAGCGAGGGCGAGCACGTCGAGGTGGGCCAGAAGCTCACCGTGGGTGCCACCAACCCGCACGACGTGCTGCGCATCCTGGGTCAGCGTGCCGTCCAGGTCCACCTGGTCGGCGAGGTCCAGAAGGTCTACAACTCGCAGGGTGTGTCGATCCACGACAAGCACATCGAGATCATCATCCGGCAGATGCTCCGCCGCGTGACGATCATCGAGTCCGGCGACGCCGAGCTGCTGCCCGGCGAGCTGGTCGAGCGTTCGCGCTTCGAGCAGGAGAACCGTCGTGTGGTCCAGGAGGGCGGTCACCCGGCCTCCGGTCGTCCGCAGCTCATGGGTATCACCAAGGCCTCGCTGGCCACGGAGTCCTGGCTGTCGGCGGCGTCCTTCCAGGAGACGACCAGGGTTCTGACGGACGCGGCGATCAACGCCAAGTCCGACTCCCTGATCGGCCTCAAGGAGAACGTCATCATCGGTAAGCTCATCCCGGCCGGTACGGGTCTGTCCCGCTACCGCAACATCCGGGTCGAGCCGACCGAGGAAGCCAAGGCCGCGATGTACTCGGCCGTCGGCTACGACGACATCGACTACTCGCCGTTCGGCACGGGCTCCGGCCAGGCCGTTCCGCTGGAGGACTACGACTACGGTCCGTACAACCAGTAGTAGTTGATCAGTTGGTTCTGAAGGGCGGTCACCCCGGTTCGTACGGGGTGACCGCCCTTCGGCGTTTCTCAGTGCGGTGTCAGCTCCCAGGCGGTGACCACCACCGTGGCGATCGCGGCCAGGGCGCCGATGCTGGCGAGCGGCCAGCGTGACCGCTCCAGGGCGTCCAACCGCTGTTCGTGGTCGGCGAGTTGGCGGTCGGTCTGGTCGCTGCGCTGGACCAGCAGCGCGAGCGAGCCGTCGACCCGGGCGAAGCCGGCCTCCACGGTTCCGCGCAGCCGTTCCAGTTCCACGGCGACGGCGATCGGGTCGGACAGGGACGTGGGTTCGTTCACGCGTCCTCCCGTTCCGGCTCGGACTTGACCAGCTTCAGCAGCGCGCCGTCGCCGGCCGCAGGAACGTCGGTGCGCAGCCAGGAAGGCAACAGCGCCTGTACGGCGGGCAGGGCCATGACCCTGGTGACGCCGGCGGCGACGGCCAGTGCCGCGGCCACCCAGGGCAGGGTGTCCGGGACACCGGCGGCGTCGACGACCGTCGGCAGCAGGACACACAGGCCGACAGCGGTCTGGAGAACGGTACGGAGGGTGCGCTTGGCGGCCTCTGACATGGGTGGACCTTGCCTTTCCGAGGGGTTCAGGAGCTGTACGGGACCTTCAGCGCGATCCAGGAGGTGGCGCCCGGCCAGCCGTCCGCCGCCGTGCCGGTGTAGCCGAGCTTGCGCTGCCACTTGGCGTAGGAGGCCTTGTCGGCGGTGGTCCACTGGGGGCCGGGGCCGGAGGTGTACGCCGAGCAGCCGACGGCGACGAGGCGCTTGCCCATCGCGGTGACGATCGCCGACTTGGGGTTCTTCTTGAACCAGTCGGCGGGGCGAGACGGACCCGATCGGTGGGCGGACCGGGCAGCAGGATCCGCTGCTGTCGGCGACCCGGGGCACCTGGCCGGCGATCGGCACTCCTTCACCTCTCGTCATCCGCCGTATCTCGAAGGACCAG
>NZ_JBLTJC010000067.1:0-38087 GCF_048158785.1 Streptomyces colwelliae
GGACTGCACCGGCTGGCGGCCGCAGACCGCCAGGGCACCCTCGCGCGGGAGTTCTCCCAGCACTTCGTCGATCAGGTCGCGGTAGAGCTTGAGCGCGTCGGCGCTGCGGCCGAGGCGGCCGAGGCTGATGCCGATCTCGTAGCGGGCGGCGAGGGTGTCGGCGTGGTCGGGGCCGAGCGCCTGGGCGCGGGCCTCGGCGACCTCGCCGTAGGTCTGGAGGGCCTCGGGCCAGCGGCCCAACTGGCCGAGCGCGTAAGCGACTTCATAGCGCGTGACCAGGGTGTCGGGGTGACCCGGGCCCAGCACGCGGGCGCGGGCGGCGACGACCTCGCAGGCCATGCGGTACGAGTCCTCCAGGCGGCCGAGCCTGCTGAGGTTGAAGGCGAGGTTGTGGCGGCAGCGCAGGGTGTCCGGATGGTCGGGGCCCATCGTGCGTTCCCGGGCGGCGAGTACGGACGTGTACACCTGGTGTGCGTCGAAGTGGCGGCCCAACTGGCCCAGGACGTAGGCCATTTCCTGCCGGGCGGCGAGTGTGTCGGCGTGGTCGGCGCCCAACGCCCGTTCCCTGGCGCGGGCGACGTGGGTGTACTCGTGCAGGGCGTCGGCGGCGCGGCCGGTGCGGCTGAGGGTGAAGCCGAGTTCGTAACGGCTGGCGAGGGTGTCGGGGTGGTCCGGGCCCAGCAGGTGCAGGCGTTCGGCGGCGACCGCGCGGTGCACCTCGCCGGCCTCCGCCCAGCGGCCCAGCCTCCCCAGGCTCAGGCCCGCGTTGTGGCGTCCGGCCAGGGCGTTGAGGGTCTCCGTGGGCGGTGCGGACGGTGACTCCGGCGCGGATTCCCCGGCGTGGCCGGTGGTCGGGCGGGCGATCCATTCGCCGGTGAGTCCGGCGCCCGCGTCCGGTGGGGTGGTGCGCAGTCCGGCGCCGGTCGCCTTGTGTCCGGTGGTCATCCCGCGCGTCCAGGACGGCAGGCGCGCTTCACGGGAAGCCGGTTCGGACGTCGGCTCGGACACCGGTTCGGACGGGCGCAGTTGGGGCTGCGGGGTCACAACGGTCGGTACGTACAGGGGTGTCGTACGACCCATGGTGATCCGGCGGCCCAACTCCCGCGCATCGTGCGGACGTTGTTCGGGGAGCTTGGCGAGCAGGTCGAGGATGACCTTCTCCAGGTACTCGGGCACTTCGGCCCGCTCTGCCCGCGGCGGGCGGGGCGGGGTGTCGCGGTGGCCGATGAGGATCGCCCAGGCGTCGCCGAGGTCGAACGGCGGCGCCCCGGTGGTGAGTTCGTACAGCACACAGCCGAAGGAGTAGAGGTCGCTGCGCTGGTCGACCTCGGTGCCGCTGATCTGTTCCGGCGACATGTAGTGCGGAGTGCCCATCGCGATGCCGGTGCCGGTCAGCCGGGAGGTGAACCCGATGTCGGCGCCGAGGCGGGCGATGCCGAAGTCGCAGATCTTCACCGTGCCGTCGGTCAGCCGCATGATGTTCGCTGGCTTCAAGTCCCGGTGCACGATGCCCTGTTGATGGCAGTAGGCGAGGGCGGATGCGACCTGGTCGGCGATCTCGACGACGTCACCGACGGGCAACGGCCGCTGCTCGTTGTCCTCCAGGAGCTGGCTGAGATTGCGGCCGTCGAGCAGCTCCATCACCAGATAGAGGACGCCGTCCGACTCGCCGAAGTCGTGGACGACGGTCACCCCGCGGTGCTGGAGCGCGGCGGCCACCCGGGCCTCACGCCGGAACCGTTCACGCAGGACTCGGGTGAACGACTGGTCGTGGTGCGGGTTCAGCGGCTTGAGGCACTTCACGGCGACATGCCGCCCCAGCGACTCGTCCCGCGCACGCCACACCTCGCCCATGCCGCCGCGCCCGATCAGATCGAGCAGGCGGTAGCGACCCTGGATCAGTCTGCTGTCCCCCATCTCCCGCGATCGCCCCCGTCGGTGTTCGTCCCGCCCTCCCCTGGCTCGTCCAGTATGGCGAGCGATCGCCCGACTTTGTACGGGGGCGGGCGCGAGCCGCGGCGAGCCGTGACACGGCACACAGGATGCGGCTGGGCGGGTGGTGCCGACGCACATGTGCGGGGACAGAGCGCAACAGGGTGCCTGTGGCGTTGAGTTGCCGGATGGCGATGGCGGGTACGGGGGCCGGCTTGTCGGGGCCCGGGGGCCGGTCCGCCGTAGAACTGATGGGCGTACGACGGCAGGGAGACGTACGGCCGGTGCTCCACGCGCCGTCGGAGCGCCTCGTGCGCTGGCACCAGGAGGGGTGTGCGGCGGGCGACCGCGCCTTCGACATCGTTGTCGAAAGCGCGGCCTGTCCGAGGCGCGGCCCTACGGGATGCGGCAAGCCCCGAGGGGGCACCGGACGCCGACGCCGGGGAGTACGGTCGGCCTACGGCGTGTAGATGGCGTCACTGCCGTACAACTCCCTGGTGAACGCGGAGACATCGGCGCTGCGATCGGCGCCGTCGAGGTTGTACGTCAGATAGACGCCGTACCCCTCGCTGACCGTGCGGGCGGCGAGGGCGGCGGCCGTGCTCTGCGAGGTCCCGCCGATCTGGACGGCCGCCGGCGACAGCTTCGACTTGGGCAGTGCGATGCCGGGGACCTGCCAGGTGCCGTAGTACGGGTTCCAGGCGTAGTCGAACTTGGACGAGACGTCGACGCCGCCGTACGACAGGCGCGACGCGGCCGGGCCGATGTTGTAGAGGCTGATGATCTTGTCCGGCATGTTGGCGCGCAGTGCCGACACCAGGTACACGAACGAGCTGGCGTTGGGCTGGCTGGTGCCGTTGTTGCCGTAGTCGGCGTACTCGTCGTCGAAGTCGATGCCGTCGAGGCCGTACTTGGTCACGGTGTCCGACAGTTGTTTCGCGAACACCGAAGCCGTCTGCTGGGACGGGAAGTTGGCGAAGCCCGCGCCCTGGTGGTTGCCGAGCACCGAGAGGACGACCTTGATGCCCTTCTGCTGCAACGGCCGTATCTGCGTGGCGGCGTTGTCGAGGACGCGTTGCACGTTCTCGTTGAAGTACAGGGTCCCCGCCTTCGTGCCCGTGTCGTAGTTGATGTTCGCCGCGAAGATCACGGCGACGTCGAAGACGTTACCGCCGCCGTTGGCGAGGGTGTACTTGCCGACGTTCAGCATGCTGTTGTTGTTCACCTCGACGTACGCCACCGAGGTCGGTCCTTGTTTCGCGGCAACGGGGGCCGCTGCCGCGCCGGTCGTGGCGGTCGCGCCGCAGGCGAGGGCCACGACGGCCGAGAGCGCGAGCACGGCCGCCCGCACTCTGCTCCGTATCGGAGTGAACATCGTTGATCGGTCTCCCATCGCATGGAGCGGCGCCCGACCTGTTCGCGAGCGCCGAGTGAGTCCCCCGATCTTTCCGCTTCCGTGACCGAATCCCCAGAACAATGCGAGAACTTTTCACGACCCCCACGCACGCACGTCGTGCCGTAACTCTGAGCGTGGGCAAGGGAGTTGCCAGAACGCCGCGATCACCGCCGGCACGAACGAACCAGACATGCACGCCGCGGATCCGCAGCACTGGACCAAGCGGTCAGCGGCCGGGCAGCACGCCCAGGAGGGTTGCGGTCAGGGCCTGCTTCAAGTAGCTGTTCAGCTCCAAGTGGAAGCGGGCCAGGTCGGGTTCGGCCTCGTAGGCCGCCCGCAGGCTGGGCGGGGGCGTGTTGTACGCCGCCAGCGCGCCGGCCATGAGCACGGTCTGAAGGCTGAACAGTGTCGCGTTCTCACCCAGCTCCGGCAGATACTTCTGGACCAGGGCGGACATGGTTGTCAGACGGTCCAGGGAGGCGCGCTTGTAGCGCGCCACGACCTCGACGGAGACGTTGTGTTCCAGCACGCTGCCCTGTGCGCCGAAGAGGTCGCACAGCACCACTCGGCCGGACAGTGTGCGGCTGAGGATCTCGGCCACCGCTGCCGCCCGCTCGGCCATGGGTAGATCTTCGTCGACGCCGGCGGCCAACTCGCCTGCCAGTTCCGTCAGCCACTCCCGCAGGAACTGGTCCAGCAGTTCCAGCAGCACCGCCTCGCGGGACTCGAAGTAGCGCAGCACGTTCGGCTTCGCCAGGCCCACCCGGCGGCTGAGCTCGTTCAGGGTGACCGCGGCCACGGGCATCTCGTCGAGCATCGCCGACGCCCCGTCGAGGATCGCCCGCCGGCGGATCTCCCGCTGCTCTTCGGTTCGCGCCCGCTGGAAAGTCACGATCACCAGCCTAACTTAGGTACCTGCGGTACGTTGACGACGTACCGAAAGTACTTTAACGTCGCCAACACAAGATACCTTCGGTACGTTAGATAGTCGGGAGCCTGACATGAGCGAGAAGTGGACGACAGGGAACATTCCGGACCAGCGCGGGCGGGTGGCCGTGGTGACCGGGGCCAACACCGGACTGGGGTACGAGACCGCCAAGGCGCTCGCCGAGCACGGGGCATCCGTGGTGCTCGCCGTGCGCAACGTCGAGAAGGGCGAACAGGCCGCGGCCGGCATGACCGGCGACGTGACCGCGCAGGCGCTGGACCTGACCTCGCTCGACTCCGTCCGGACCGCGGCGGCGGCGCTGCGGTCCCGATTCGACCGGATCGACCTGCTGATCAACAACGCCGGCGTGATGTACACCCCGAAGCAGACCACCCGGGACGGCTTCGAGATGCAGTTCGGCACCAACCACCTCGGCCACTTCGCGCTCACCGGGCTGCTGCTCGACCTGATGCTGCCGGTACCCGGCTCGCGCGTGGTGACGGTCAGCAGCACCGGCCACCGTATCCGGGCCGCGATCCACTTCGACGACCTCCAGTGGGAGCGGTCGTACAGCCGGGTCGCCGCCTACGGTCAGTCCAAGCTGGCCAACCTGATGTTCACGTACGAGCTACAGCGCCGGCTCGCCACGCACGGCACCACCGTCGCGCTGGCCGCGCACCCCGGCATCTCCAGCACCGAGCTCGCCCGCAACACCCCCGCGGCCCTCCGGCTTCCGCTCACCTGGCTCGCGCCGCTGATCACCCAGACGGCAGCGATGGGCGCACTGCCGACCCTGCGCGCCGCCACGGACCCCGCCGCGCTCGGCGGCCAGTACTACGGTCCCGGCGGACGCAACGAGATCAAGGGCCACCCCCGGCTGGTCACCTCCAGCCCGGAGTCGTACGAGGCAGCCGTACAGCAGCGGCTGTGGGCCGTCTCCGAAGACCTCACCGGGGTCAAGTTCCCCGTCGTTCGGTCCGAGCAGGACTCGTTTCCCTCCGGACCGGCCATCACGATGTAGCCGGCGGCGGCAGGAGAGGACTAACGCCGCACCCTCGGCATCCCCAACCCGATCCACGAGATGATCTCCCGCTGGATCTCGTTGTTGCCGCCGCCGAACGTGAAGATGACGGCGGAGCGATAGCCGCGCTCCAACTCACCGTGCAGGACGACGCCCGCCGAGCCCTCCTTCAGGGCGCCGGCCGCGGCGACGATCTCCATGAGCCAGGCGTAGGCGTCGCGGCGGGCCTCGGAGCCGTAGACCTTGACGGCGGAGGCGTCCTGTGGGGTGAGGGTGCCTTCCTGGACGGCGTTCACCATCTGCCAGTTGAGGAGTTTCATCGCGTCCAGCCTCGCGTGGGTGCGGGCGAGGAGGCGGCGGACCCAGGGGAGGTCGACGACGCGGCGGCCGTCGGCGAGCTTGGTCTCCATGGCCCAGTGCTGGACGTCGTGCAGGGCGCGGATCGCCATCGTGCCGTGGGCGGCGAGGGTGACGCGTTCGTGGTTGAGCTGATTGGTGATCAGGCGCCAGCCCTGGTTCTCCTTGCCGACGCGACGGGTGACGGGGACGCGGATGTTCTCGTAGTAACTCGCCGTGGTGTCGTGCGAGGCGAGGGTGTTGATCACCGTGCAGGAGTAGCCGGGGTCGGCGGTCGGGACCAGGAGCATGGTGATGCCCTTGTGCGGCGGGGCGTCCGGGTCGGTGCGCACGGCGAGCCAGACCCAGTCGGCGGTGTCGCCGTTGGTCGTCCAGATCTTCTGGCCGTTGACGACGTACTCGTCGCCGTCCCGTACGGCGCGCGTCTTCAGCGCGGCGAGGTCCGTGCCGGCGTCGGGCTCGCTGTAGCCGATCGCGAAGTCGATCTCGCCGGCGAGGATCTTCGGGAGGAAGTACGCCTTCTGTTCGTCGGTGCCGAACCGCATGATCGTCGGGCCGACCGTGTTGAGCGCCATCAACGGCAGCGGTACGCCCGCCTGCGCGGCCTCGTCGAAGAAGATGAACTGCTCCATCGGCGTCAGCCCGCGCCCGCCGTACTCCTCGGGCCAGCCGACACCGAGCCAGCCGTCCCTGCCGAGCCGGCGGATCGTCTCGCGGTAGAAGCGCTTCTGCGCGGCCGGGTCGGCGTAGCGCGAGTAGGCGTGGTCGGGCACCAACTCGGCGAAGTAGGCACGCAGTTCGGTACGCAGCCGCTGCTGCTCGGGCGTGTATTCGAGATGCACGGCGCCTCCAGGCTCCCCAAGGCCGGTCCTGACGGCGCACACCGTAGAACGTGTTCCAGAAATAGGGAATGGCGAGGTGGCAATGCTCCTCAAGAGGGCGTAGGCGCCCAGTAGTTCAGCGTCGGCGCCCGTCAGTTCAGCGTGGCCATGAACTCCGTGCACGCCCGCGCGCAGTCCCGGCACGCCTCCGCGTCCGCCTCGGCGCCCGGCTGCGCGTCGAGGATCTGCGCGCACTCCAGGCAGACGAGCAGGCACCACTTGGCCTGGAGGCGCATGGCGGACTCGTCCTGGTTCTGCTCGGCCAGCATCCGGCAGGTCGCGTCGCACACCTCCGCGCACAGCAGCGCCTTGCGTCGTACGAGTGCCTCGTGGTCGGTGACGTCCGGATCCGAGCGGCTGACGCGCAGCACGCAGGCCCGCGCACACTCGGTGCAGGCCTGCGCGCAGGCGAAGCGGTCCTCCAGGAACCGGACGAGTTCCTGTTGCGTGGTCATCGCTGTCACACGATCCGGGTTGCCGCCGCCGTCCACGGCAAACCCGGCAGAGCAGGCATCCGGGGTGCGCGCTCCCCCGCCGGTCAGTACGGTGCTGTCCAGGTGTTCGACCTTGGGCACGAGGAACCGCGCACGTCATCGAGGGGTTGAGGCAGCATGGCCGGCAAGAAGGCGACGAAGCTGCCGCGCGCGAAGTACGAGACCGAACTGCTGCGCCTACAGACGGAGTTGGTGAAGCTCCAGGAGTGGGTGCGGGCCGAGGGCGCGCGGGTGGTGATCGTCTTCGAGGGCCGGGACGCGGCGGGCAAGGGCGGCACCATCAAGCGGGTCTCCGAGCATCTCAACCCGCGTATCGCCCGGATCGCGGCACTGCCGAAGCCGACCGACCGTCAGCGCACCCAGTGGTACTTCCAGCGGTACGTCGAACATCTGCCGGCCGCCGGTGAGATCGTCCTGTTCGACCGCAGCTGGTACAACCGGGCCGGTGTCGAGCACGTGATGGGCTTCTGCACCAAGGAGGAGTACCAGCTGTTCCTGCGCCAGTGCCCCATCTTCGAGCGGATGCTGGTCGAGGACGGGATCGTGCTGCGCAAGTACTGGTTCTCGGTGAGCGACGACGTCCAGGAAGAGCGCTTCCGCCGCCGGCTGGACGATCCCGTGCGCCGCTGGAAGCTGTCGCCGATGGACCTGGAGTCCATCACCCACTGGGAGGCCTACTCCCGCGCAAAGGACGAGATGCTGGTGCACACCGACATCTCCGAGGCCCCGTGGTACGTCGTCGAGAGCGACGACAAGCGCCGGGCCCGTCTGAACATGATCGCCCACCTCCTCGGCTCCCTCCCCTACCACGAGGTGTCGCCGCCGGTCCTCGAACTCCCGCCCCGCCCGCCGTCCACCGGTTACCAACGCCCGCCGCGCGACCTTCAGACCTTCGTCCCGGACCACGCGGCGAGCCTCTGAGCCGGTCGGGGCGAAGAACACCATGTCCCGCGGCCCGGGAGGGCGCGCCCTGGAGTGGCGGCGCCTGACGCCCGGAATCGCCACGCTGGCCGGATACCGGCGCGCCTGGCTGCGCGGCGATCTGCTCGCCGGAGTCACGGTCGCCGCGTACCTCGTCCCCCAGGTGATGGCGTACGCCGGGGTCGCCGGCCTCCCGCCGGTCGCCGGCCTGTGGGCGATCCTCCCCGCGCTCGCCCTGTACGCCGTCCTGGGCTCCTCGCGGCTGCTCTCGGTCGGCCCGGAGTCGACGACCGCGCTCATGACGGCGACCGTGGTGGGCCCGCTCGCGGCCGGCGACCCGAGCCGCTACGCCACGCTGGCGGCGGCCCTGGCGATCACGGTCGGCCTCCTCTGCCTCGTCGCATGGGCGGTACGGCTCGGCTTCGTCGCCGACCTCCTCTCCCGCCCGGTCCTGATCGGCTACTTGGCGGGCGTAGCCCTGATCATGATCGTGGACCAACTCCCCAAGCTCACCGGGGTGTCGACGACAGGTTCGGCCTTCTTCCCCCAACTCTGGTCGTTCCTACGGCACTTGGGTCAACTCCACGCGCCCACGCTGGTGTTCGCCGCCGTCACGCTCGCGTTCCTGTTCACGGTGGCGCGCGTGTCCCGGATGGTGCCGGGCCCGCTGCTGGCCGTGGTGCTGGGCACGGCTGCCGTGGCCGCCCTCGACCTCGACGACCGCTACGGCATCAAGGTGATCGGCCACGTCCCGGCGGGACTTCCCACGATCGGCCTGCCGGACCTCACCCAACTCCCCCACCTGGTACTGCCCGCGCTCGGTGTCCTGCTCGTCGGCTACACCGACTTCATCCTCACGGCGCGCGCCTTCACCGGCGACGACGAGGACGAAGGCCCGGGCCTGGACGCCGACCAGGAGTTCCTGGCGCTGGGCGCGGCCAACCTCGGCGCAGGCGTCCTCCACGGCTTCCCGGTGAGCAGCAGCGCCAGCCGCACCGCGCTGGCCTCGTCGGCGGGCGCCCGCAGCCAGGCGTACTCGCTGATCGCCGGGGCGGTGGTCCTGGCCGTCCTCCTATTCCTGAGCCCGCTGCTGTCCCGCACCCCCTCGGCGGTGCTCGGCGCCCTCGTCGTCTACGCGGCCGTCCGCATGATCGACCTCACCGGCTTCCACCGCCTGGCCGCCTTCCGCCGCCGCGAACTCCTCCTGGCCCTCGGCTGCCTGGCCGGAGTGCTGGCCCTGGACATCCTCTACGGCGTGATCGTCGCCGTAGGCCTGTCGGTGGCGGAACTCCTCACCCGGGTGGCCCGTCCGCACGACGCCGTCGAGGGCCTGGTCCCCGGTGTCGCCGGCATGCACGACGTGGACGACTACCCGCAGGCCCGCACGATCCCCGGCCTGCTCGTCTACCGCTACGACTCGCCCCTCTTCTTCGCCAACGCGGAGAACTTCCGCCGCCGCGCCCTGGCCGCCGTAGCCCAACAGGCCGTCCCTGTCCGCTGGTTCGTCCTCAACGCCGAGGCCAATGTGGAGGTGGACATCACCGCCCTGGACGCGGTCGACGAACTCCGCCGCGAACTCGCCCACCGGGGCGTCGTGTTCGCCCTCGCCCGGGTCAAACAGGACCTCCTGGACGACCTGGAGGCGTACGGGCTGGTGGAATCCGTCGGCACGGACCACATCTTCCCGACCTTGCCCACGGCCGTGGCCGCGTATCGGGAGTGGAGCGGTGCGCCTGATCAGGGGGCGGCGGGGACGGCGACGTAGCGCCCGTTCTCGTCGTGGCGGGGCTCCGCAGGCCGAGACGGTTCCCGCCGCTGCGCACCGCGCCGCACAGGGCATGGCCGCGTCACCGAGCGGCGGGCACTGTGCCTGTCTCGGATCTGAGGAACTACGACGGCGCCTCGGTAGGCGTGCTGTCGTGGTCCGCCGTCAGCCGGCCGCTCGGGCCGAGGAGACCGCGGCGCGGGCCGCGCGTTCGACCGCCGCGATGCCGCCCGGCATCGACGCGTTGCCGTCGGAGAGGACCGCGACGAGGTAATGGTGTGTTCCCGAGGTGACCTGTCCGACGCTGTTGATGTCCCACAGGCCGGTGGTGCTGCGTTGCAGCCAGCCGTTCTTGAGCGCCCAGCCGGAGTCGGAGGCCGCCGAGACGCCCCATGACTGTCCGGCGGCGATGCGGGTCATCAGCGTACGGATGTAGTTCCGGGACGTCGTGGTCAGTGTGGGTTCGCTCGCGGACGAGGTCCCGCCGTCGGTGAACACCGCGCGCAGCAGGCGGATCTGGTCGGTCGCCGTGGTGCGCGTGAGTCCCCACGTGCCGCCGGCCCCACCCACCGTCGAGGACAGCCCGAGACGCTTGTTCACCGCCTCCAGGCCGGGTGCCAGACCGATCTGCCGCCAGAGCGCGGTCGCCGCGTCGTTGTCGCTGTGCTCGATCATCGCCTCGGCCCGGGTGCGCTCCTGCCGGGTGAGGCCGCGTCCGGCGTCCTGGGCCTGGAGGAGCAGCGTGGCGAGGATGTCGACCTTGATGATGCTGGCCGTGTCGTAGGGGACGTCCTTCCCCCACACCTGCGGCTTCCCGTCGGGGTGGTCCAGGTCCAGCACGGCGGTCGTCACGCGCGCCTCGCTCCGCGCGGTCGCCGGCGTGGTACCGGCTCCGGAACCCACCGGTGTCCCGGTGCCGGCTGCCGCGACCGGACCGACCGCACCGGCCGTGATCAGGGTGGTCACGAATCCGGTGAGAAGCGCCGCGCGGAAGCCGACGCGCCTGTGGCGTCGGCCGGGCATCCTCGCGCTGCGCGTGGCCGGTCGGGGGTTCGGGCGATACGGCATGGGGCCTCAACGGTTCGGGGACACAGGCCTGCGAACGTAGACGAGGCAGCGGTTCCGTGACGTGACGGGTGCCACGAAAAAGCCCTAACCGCACGTTTTGTGAAGATAGCCACAGCTCCAGGTCCGGCCTGCACCCGACCAGGCCACCACTCCCCTGACGGCCCCCGAACGGGCAGGCCATACCCGTTAGATAGGTTAGGCTCACCTAAGCCAGCGGAGATACTTCCTCCGGTTCTTGTTGTGCGTGTTCGCCGCGGTGGGCCCCCGACACGGCGGGCGCTCCGGCGAACACTCCGAGCCTCTCCTCCCAAGGATCCCTCCATGCGCCTGCCGCCCGCCGTCCCCGCGTCTCACCTGTCAGGTCGCCCGTGAGCGTCATGACGGAGTCCGCACCGCGAGGGCTGAGACCCGGGAAGCGCGTAGGTCGGCCTCGACGCACGCTCGTGCTCGGCACGGGACTCGCCCTCCTCGCCCTGCTGTTGGTCGCGACGACGGGGCTGAGCCTGGTGGTGGGATCGGGTCACGTGGCGCTGCACGATGTCGTCGACGGCGTGTTCACCCCGGACCGGTCCGTGCGCGGGCAGCTCGTCATCCAGGAGGTGCGGCTCCCGCGAACCCTGGCCGGGCTGCTGGCCGGTGTCGCCCTCGGGCTCGCGGGCACCGTGATCCAGGGGCTGACGCGCAATCCGCTCGCCGATCCGGGGCTCCTCGGCGTCAACGCGGGCGCGGCCGTGTTCGTGGTCTTCGCCATCAGCGTCCTGTCCCTGACCGAGCCCGGCCAGTACATCTGGTTCGGCTTCCTCGGTGCCTGTCTCGCCGCCGTGCTCGTGTACGGGATCGGCAGCCTCGGCCGCGAGGGAGCGACACCGGTGAAACTGGCACTCGCCGGCGCCGCCACGACGGCCGTGCTCTCCTCCCTGACCAGCGCCATGCTCCTCACCGACAGCCAGACCTTCGACCAGTTCCGGTTCTGGCAGGTGGGCGCGCTGGGCGGCCGTGACATCGATGTCCTACGGCAGGCGCTGCCGTTCGTCGTCGTGGGCGGTCTCCTGGCCAACGCCATGGGGCCCCGGCTCAACGGACTCGCCCTCGGCGACGACGTGGCCCGCGGCCTGGGCCAACGGCTGTCCACCACACGGGTGTTGGGCGCCGCGTCGGTCGTGCTGCTGTGCGGGGCCGCGACCGCCGTGGCCGGCCCGCTCGGCTTCGTGGGCCTGGCCGTGCCGCATGCCGCGCGGCTGGTCACCGGGCCGGACTACCGCTGGATCCTGCCGTACAGCGCCCTGCTCGCGCCGACCCTGTTGCTGCTCGCGGACGTCGTCGGACGCGTCGTGGCCCGGCCCGGCGAGGTCCAGGTCGGCGTGGTGACCGCGGCCCTGGGCTGCGTCCCGTTCATCCTCCTCGTCCGCCGTTCCGCACGGGCCGCGCTGTGAGCGGCCCGAACACCATGACGGAACGGCCGACCGCGGCAGCGGCGGCGGCCGGTCTGGGACGGCTGCGACGGCACCGCCGGCGCCGCTTCGGCACGGTGTGCCTCGCCCTCTCCCTCACCGTCCTGACGGCCCTGCTGGTGTCGCTCTGCACCGGTGACATCGCCCTGCCGGTGGGGGACGTCTGGGACACGCTGCTCGGCGGGGGCGACACCGGAAGCCGGTTCGTCGTCGTCGAACTGCGCCTGCCGCGCGCCCTGTTGGCCCTGCTGGTCGGGTTCACCTTCGGTCTGTCGGGGGCCGTGTTCCAGGCCCTGCTGCGCAATCCGCTGGCCAGCCCGGACGTCATCGGCGTCAGCTCGGGCGCCGCCGCTGCCGCCGTGCTGGCCTCGATGGTCTACGGCGTCAGCGGCATCGCGCTCTCGGGTACGGCCCTGGCCGGCGCCCTGGCGGCCGGGGCCGGCGTCTACCTGCTGGCCTGGCGGCGCGGTATCAACGGCCAACGCCTCGTGCTGATCGGCGTGGGCGTGGGCACCGGCCTGTCGAGCATCGTGTCGTATCTGATGACGCGCTCGGAGGTCACGGAGGCACAGAGCGCCTTCGTCTGGCTGGCGGGGAGTCTCAACGGCCGTTCCTGGCCGCAGTTCTGGCCCCTGTTCGGTGCTGTGGTCGCGCTCGCGCCGCTCACCCTTCTCGCCTCCCGGGCCCTGCCCGCCCTTCAGTTGGGCGACGGCACGGCGGCGGGCCTCGGGGCCCGGGTGGAACGCGACCGACTCGTCCTGCTCGGCTGCGCCACCGCGCTCGCCGGAGTGGCGACGGCCGCCGCGGGCCCGGTCGGATTCGTGGCGTTCGTCAGCCCGCCCATCGCCCGGCGCCTGCTGCCCGGACACGGTGCGGCACTGCTGCCGGCCGCGCTCACCGGCTCCGCCTTGGTGGGGCTGGCCGACCTCGCCGGTCAACACGCCCTGCCGCACACGCAGTTGCCGGTCGGCCTCGTCACCAGCGTCGTCGGAGCGCCGTATCTGCTCTGGCTGCTCGCGCGCGCCAACCGCGTCGGACAGGGCGGCTGACCGTGCGCCCAACCGACCTCCCCCGCTCACCCGGCACCGACAAGGAAAAGACGATGACCTCCTCCCACACGCTCCAGGCAAGGCAGTTGAGCCTCGGCTACGGCGAGCGCGAGATCGTCTCCCGTCTCGACCTGGCCCTGCCGCCCGGACGGATCACGGTCGTCGTCGGCCCCAACGCCTGTGGAAAGTCCACCCTGTTGCGCGCGATGGCCCGCCTGCTGCCGCCCCTGGCGGGATCCGTCCTGCTCGACGGACGCGACATCCACCGGACGCCGACGAAAGAGGTCGCCGCCGCGCTCGGTGTCCTGCCGCAGTCACCGGTGGCACCCGACGCCATCGTCGTCGCCGACCTCGTCGGCCGGGGCCGCTACCCGCACCAGGGCTGGTTCCGCCGCTGGACGCGGGCCGACGACGAGGCCGTAGCCGCCGCGATGCTCGCGACGGACGTCCTCGACCTCGCCGACCGGTCCGTCGACGAACTCTCCGGCGGACAGCGCCAGCGCGTGTGGATCGCCATGGCGCTGGCCCAGGAGACCGACGTACTCCTCCTCGACGAGCCGACCACCTACCTCGACATCAGCCACCAACTCGACGTCCTGGACCTGCTCACCGACCTCAACCGGGCCCGGGGCGTCACCCTCGCCCTCGTCCTGCACGACCTCAACCTCGCCTGCCGCTACGCCGATCACCTGATCGCGATGAAGGCGGGCCGCATCGTCGCCGAGGGGCCTCCCGGCGACATCGTCACCGAGTCACTTGTCCACGAGGTCTTCGGACTCCGCTCGGCGGTCATTCCCGACCCTGCGTCCGGAACGCCGATGGTCGTCCCGCTCGGCCGCCACCACGTCACGCCGTCCGGCTGACGACGTACCGCACAGCACCTGACGGTCCACCGCACAGAAAGAGCCACCATGTCCCCGGACACCAACTCCCCGCAGTCCTCCCCGATTCGGTCCGCCCTCCGCTCGCGCAGAACCCGGCGTGCGCTGACCGGTGCCCTCGCCCTCACGCTGCTGGGCACCGTCGCCGCCTGCGGCTCCTCCTCGGACGACGCCGACACCGCGTCAGCGTCCACGTCGAAGTCAGCCTCCGGCGCCTTCCCCGCGAAGGTCGCCACCAAGTTCGGTACGGTCACGGTGAGTTCGCAGCCCAAGCGGGTGGTGGCGCTGGGCTGGGGCGACGCCGAGACCGCCCTCGCGCTCGGCGTGCAGCCGGTCGGCGAGAGCGACTGGCTCGCCTTCGGCGGTGACGGCGTGGGTCCCTGGGCCAAGGGGATGTACGACAAGGGCCCCGAGAAGATCGGCACCCTGGAGCCCGAGTACGAGAAGATCGCGGCGCTCAAGCCCGACCTCATCCTCGACGTCAAGTCCAGTGGCGACCAGACCCGTTACGACACTCTGAGCAAGATCGCCCCGACCATCGGGGTGCCGAAGGGCGGCGACCAGTACAAGATCTCGTGGCAGCGGCAGACCACGATGGTCGCGCAGGCGTTGGGGCTCGCCGCCGAGGGCAAGAAGCTGATCTCCGGTACGGAGGCGAAGTCCGCGGCCGCCGCCAAGGCCCACCCCGAGTTCAAGGACAGGACCATCACGGTCGGGTCCCGCACCTCCAGCGGCTGGGGCGCCTACGTCAAGGGCACGGCCCGCATCGACTTCGTCCAGGCACTCGGCTTCCGCAACAACCCGAAGGTCGACGCAAAGGCGGGGTCCGCGTTCTCCGTCCCGGTCTCCGAGGAGAACCTGGAGCTGCTGAACGCCGACCTGATCGTGATGGCACCGATCGGCGTCAAGGCCACCAAGATCACGTCCGATCCGCTGTACAAGTCCCTGCCCGCGGTGGAGGCGGGCCACTCGGTCGTCTTCGACGACACGAACCTGAGCCAGGCCTTCGCCACGAACACGGTCCTGTCGGTGGGGTACGCGGTGGAACACGTTGTCCCGCTGTTCGCGAAGGCGCTGACGCAGACGCAGACGCGCTGATCGGCGGTCCGGGCCACGCCGTGTCGGGGCGTGGCCCGGGACCCTATGGGGTGCGGGGCCGGTCGCGGAGGGGCGGCGTCCTCGGCGGATGCGACGTCCCGGACGCCGTACCGGACGCCGTACCGGACTTGGATTTTCGAGTCGCTACGGAGCGGACCTGCCACCCGGTCCAATGCGTCGCCGTCGATGCAGCCCACCACACGCCGCACAGATCGGGAGAGGGTCGAGCACGCCCCGGGATGCGGGAACCACGGGGCGCCGAGAACTCCATGAAGTCGGACGAGCACGTCATCCGCCCGCCGCAGCCACAGCCCCGGCCCCGGCCTCTGCCTCTGCCTCTGCCTCTGCCTCCCAGCGCAACAAGTCTCCCGGCTGGCACTCAAGCACCTCGCAGAGCGCCGCGAGCGTCGCGAAGCGCACCGCCTTGGCGCGGCCGTTCTTGAGCACCGCCAGGTTGGCGGGTGTGATCCCCACCCGGTCGGCGAGTTCGCCCACGGACATCTTCCGCTTGGCCAGCATCACGTCGATGTCGACGGCGATCGGCATCAGATCACCTCGTCCAACTCGGCCTGCATCCGCGCCGCTTCGGCGTCGCGCGCGACGGCCTGCGCGAGCAGCATCCGCAGCACGAGCACGATGAGCGCGACCCCCAGGATGGCCACGCCGACCCCGCCCATGATGAGGGTCACGCCGGGATCGTCCCGCTGGCCCGGCGCGTTGACGGCCGTGACCGCGAACCACACGAGGGCAGCCGCCACGATCGCGCCGATCACACCGTCCACGTACCGGAAGGCGACGTCGGAGAACACGGTGCCGCGTCGCACCATCGCCACCAGCCGCCATACGCAGACCAGGGCGACCTGGACCGACACCATGCCCAAGATCGTGATCACGCGCAGCGCGGTCAGCGGGAGCGACCCGTCCTCGGGATCGTTCCCACTGATCAACACCCACAGCATCAGCGTCTGTACGAACACGGTGCCGACGAGCACCACCACGAGCACGGCGCGCAGCGCACCCACTGTCAGCTTTCCCACGGCCCGCCCTTCCATCGACCCACGATGGAAATCTATCGAGATTCGATAGGTCAAGCAAGGGCCGGGACGATGTCGGGGATGGTGGCGCAGTACCGGCTCGACAGCGGGTCGAGAGCGGAAGACGACTGCCGGGCCACCGGCCCCGGCATCTAGGTCACATTGCCGATGCCAGCGCAAAAGCGCTCCTCATAAGGTCACAGGCATGCCACACCGATGAAGCCGCCCGAGCGCGGCCGGGCCCGCCGAACGAGCCGAACTCCCTACGGCCACCTGTTCGTTGGCGCCTGCCGCCCTCGCGTAGCAGCTCGGCGGTGAGCTCTCCGTCGGACCCGTTCCACCAACCCCATGCCTGAGGAGTCCCATGAGTACCGATGTTTCCCGCCGGCGGGTACTGGCCGCCGGAGCGGCGATGGCCGGGTCGGCGGCGCTGATCGCCGGCTCGGAAGGAACGGCCGGCGCAGCGACGGCCACCAGCGGTACCGGTGAGGAGAAGTCGAAGGTGAAGCCCACGATCGTCCTGGTGCACGGCGGCTACGCCGATTCGTCCTGCTGGAACGCCACCATCCACGAGTTGCAGGACAAGGGCTACACCACCGTCTGCGGGTCGAACCCGCTGCGGGGTATTCCGACCGACGCCCCGTACATCGCGAGTCTGCTGGACTCCATCAGCGGACCGGTCGTGCTGGTCGCGCACTCCATGGGCGGAACGGTCATCACGAACGCCGCTGCCGGTAAGGCGAACGTCAAGGCGCTGGTCTACATCGCGGCGTTCGTGCCCGACGTGGGCGAGACGCAGGGCGAACTCATCACCAAGTTCCCCGGCAGCGAGGTCGAACCGGTGAGTGTGCCGGTCCCGTACACGAAGGCCGACGGTACGACGGGAACCGATCTGTACCTGAGCACGGACGGCCAGGCGGCCTTCGCCGCCGACATCTCCACCGCCGACTTCCGGGTCCTGCAAGCCACGCAGCGGCCGTTCGACGCCGAATCCTTCGTCTTCCCGACCACGGCCGCGGCCTGGAAGACGATCCCCTCGTGGGGCCTGGTCGCAGGCCAGGACAAGGCGATCCCGCCGGCGTGCGAGCGCTGGATGTACAGCCGCGCGAACGCGCGCAAGATCGTCGAAGTACCGCGCTCCTCCCACGTCGTGATGATCAGTCACCCCAAGGCCGTCGCCGACCTCATCACGGACGCCGCCAGGACGGTCAGCTGACGATCACGACGAGTACCCCGGTCCACCACACGACGGACCGGGGCCCGCTCCCATCAAGCCGAACGGGCAACGGCCTTTGGAGTTAAGGCGGTTGGGAGCACACCCGAACCCGGACCGCGTACTACACCGCGGACGGCATGCCCGAGGAAGAACTCACCGACCCCAGCGCATGGAGGCAACTGCGCGACGCCCGGGCCCAGGTGCCGACTGCGCCGAAGGCGTACTGAAGTACTGAAGTACTGGAGTGCTGGAGTGCTGGAGTGCTGGGCGTCCAATGCCCGTGCGCAGGGCTTCTACGCCCGAAACGGCTGACGGCCGGATGGAGCGCGCCGTCCGGGGCCGTTGGACCAGGACTACGTCCGGCTGCGGCTGAAGCTCGTATCTCACGGCTTCTGAGCGGGACTGACGCGACAGCCCGCAGACAGCAGGGTGGGGACATGGCCGCGCGGACCTGTTCGAGCTCCACGCATCAAACAGCTCGCGTGGCCGTCTATATGACGTGTCCCCGCACTCACCCGACCAAGGTCAATCGCAGGTTGGCTGGTTAGGGTCGGAGGCATGACGTCACCTCCTACCGACAGTGTCTTCGACTCGCTCCACCTCGACGCCGTGCGCGACGAGGACGCGCTGCGCGAGGTCTACGGACTCCCGCGCGGCACGGCCAGGCGCAAACAGATGACCGAACTCACCGAGCAGACAAGACAGTTGATCGGCTGCGCATCGCTGGTACTGGTCGCCAGCACGGACGCCGAGGGCAACTGTGACGTCTCCCCGCGCGGCGGCCCCGCCGGGTTCGTGGCCGTCCTGGACGCGCGCACGGTGGCGATACCGGACGCGACCGGCAACAAGCGTCTGGACACCCTTGAGAACGTCGTCGCGACCGGACGGGCCGGGCTGCTGTTCGTCATTCCGGGGCGCACCACGACGCTCAGGGTGAACGGCCGGGCCTGTATCTCCACCCGCCCGGAGCTGCTGTCGCAGCTGACCGCCGTGGGCAAGCCGCCGGCCAGTGCGCTGGTGGTAGGGATCGAGGAGGTCTACCCGCACTGCCCCAAGGCGCTCCTGCGCAGCGCGGCCTGGAAGCCGGAACAGTGGCTGCCGGCGGACGCCCAGCCGACCTCCGCCGAAGTGACGCTGGCCCAGTTGCGGATGCCGGAGCTGACGATCGCCGACATCGAGCAGGCGGAGGCGGACTCGCTGAAGTACCGGTACGAGTAACGCGCCGACCCGCGCTTCCAAAGCCACCGGCACAGCCACCAGCAGACCGTGCCGATCAGGACTCCCGACAGGCCGCTAGTTCTTCTAGTTCTTCTAGTTCTTTTGCAGGGCGCGGGTGACACCCGCCACGACGGCGGTCGTCAGCACCCAGCCGAAGGCGATCAGCAGGTAGGCCAGCCACTGAAGGCTGCCGTTCGACCAGTACCAGGCCGTGCGCTGGCCCAGGCCGCCGATGGGGATCAAGAGGTCCAGCGTGTAGACGAGGGGCTGGAACGGGGCGCCTTCGCCTCGTTGGACCGGAGTGGGGGCGTGCGTCCTGAAGGACAGCGTGCCCAGCAGGGTCAGCGCGAGGAGCCAGACGCCGGCCAGCCAGGGGCGGTACCCGTAACCGACGGTCACGTCGAGCAGGTGCCCCCACACGCGCGCGACCCGGGGCAGAGTCCGACGCCGATGGCGTTGTCTGGCCAGGAGTACGCGGCGGGCTTCGTCGTCGTGACCGGCCTTCCGGTACCAGCTCGCCAACTGTTCGTAGGGCTGGGGGTTGTAGCCGGGGCTGCGTCGTATCCATGCCACGCGGGAGTCCACGGAGTTCCGCCGGCCCGACGCCTGCCTCCGTTCGCCCGGCTCGTCCACCTCGATGGAGTCGATGGGGTCGAGGGAGCCGTAGACGAAGCCTTCCAGCTCCACCACGTCCGGCCAGCTCTGCTCACTGTCGTAGAGGTGGGTCACCTGCGCGCCACGCAGATCCACCGTGCCGGACGGCGGCCGGGCCAGGGTGAGGTCGACGTCGACGGCCTGCATGAGCCTACAAGTCAGGGCCGGCCCGGCACCGCCCGGCGGCCCGTTCAGGACGGCCCCTTCGAAGCTCAGGCTGTCCGAGATCTGGGTACGCCGCAGGTGCACGGTCCCGTTCGCGGTGAATCCGTCGGAGAAGTCGAGCCTTGAGACCACGGCGTTGTCCATCGCGAGCGCCACTCCGCCGGGTCCCGGGTCTTCCAGCTGTGCGCCCCGCATGAACAGTCCGCCCGGCAACTGCGCCCCCATCAACCGGACTTGACCTCGCGCGACGAAACCGCCCCGGCAGAAGACGCCCCCTTCCATGACCAGTCCACCGGCGGCCACGGCCCATCCTCCCGGCGCGCTGATGTGGGCCCCGTTCAGGAGCATGCCCCCAGTCACCCGGGCGTCGCTCAGTGACAGGGCGGTGCTCACGTGGTTGAAGGGCGAGGAGGCGAGGCTTTCCACGACGGATCCCCGCAGGTCGAGATTTCCCTCGACGCGGGCCGAATCGGCTTCGATGCCGGGCACCCGGCCGCGCGTGATCACGAGCGTCCGCAACGACGCTCCGAGAAGATTCACCGACTCCTCGAACCAGCAGCCCTCGAGCCACAGGGCGTGAGCGATCTGCGCTCCGGCCAGGTCGAGGTGTCCGGATATCCGCGCACCGGCGAGCCTCAGACACGCTACGGCGCCCGATTCCACGGTGTTCGCACCCAGCAGGAGCGCCACGATCACGGTGGCCCGAACCGTCCGCCCGGGACCCCACTGCCCACCCTCGGCGACCCGGTCGTCCTCGGGCACACCCGCGCGCAGGTCCACAGGGCGCCCCTCCGGGAACGCGTCCCACAGTTCACGCTCCGGTGAGGTCAACTCGTCGTAGGAGAGCACCAGTTCAGAGTAGTGATCTTCGATGCGCCCCTACTACCGGGACCGCCGGCCACCAACCCCGGCCCAGTCGCCGGGGTTGGTGATCGAGTAGCTCTCCTGCCCAGCGATCCGCAAGGCACGGGATCAGTGCCGCCCCGACCGGCCGGTATCGCCTATCGGCAGCCGCCTACCCGACGGTCCGCCCTCACTTCAGATGCCGTCCGAAGAACCGGTCCCCGTCCTCCCTCTCGAACCACGGCGTCCCGGTGTGCCCGCCCAGATTGGCGTGCAGCGTCTTCTCCTTGGAACCGAAGGCGTCGAACAGGTCCAGGGCCCGCTGCCGAGGGTTCCCCTCGTCGTCCCACTGCAGGAGGAACAGCAGCGGAATGCCGACCTGCCGGGCCTCCTCGCGCTGGGCGCGCGGCACATAACCCCCGGCGAAGAAACCGGCGGCCGCGATGCGCGGCTCGGCCACCGCCAGCCGGATGCCGAGGGCGGTCCACCCCGCGTACCCGACCGGGCCGCCGATCCCGGGCAGCGCGAGGAGGGCGTCCAGGGTTGTCCGCCATTCCGGGACCGCCTTCTCGACCAACGGGCCGACGAAGGACTCGAAGATGTCATCGACGGGCTCACCCGCCCGCATCGCCCGGCGAAGGTCCGCGCGGCCCTGCTCGTCGGCGGCGGAACGAGGCCGTTCACCGCACCCGGCGGCGTCGATGGTGGCCACCGCGTAGCCGGACGCCGCGGACAGCCGGGCCCGGGCCACCAGCCGGGGTTCCGCCTTGGGCAGGCCGTTGTTGTGGGCCATCAGGACCAGCGGGGCCGGTGCGACGGATTCGGGCGTCCACAGGGTGCCGGGGATCTCGCCGAGGGTGAATTCGCGTTCGAGGACGCCGTCTTCGAGGCGTCGCTCGGAAGTGAAATGCATGGTCGTGCCTTTCGGGAGAGCTGCTCTACGGCGCTCCCGGACGACCTATCGCCCGACCGTGACCCCGGAGGAGAGCACCCATGTCGACATTGCGTTCACGGGTACCACCTCCTCGTTCTCTCGCACGGCCTCCGCGAAAGTAGCAGTGGCCGCCATGGTCCACCAACGGGTTTTCGCGAAGGCTCCGTGGCCGGACACCGCCTCACCCCACCGGATGCCGCCTCATCACCGGATATCGGCCCCACCACATGGGACCGGGTGTCACTCCTCATCGCCGGCCGCCGTCAGCTCGACCTCCGTCACACCGTCGTTCTGGAACAGCTCGGACGTCAACTGACCGGCGTCGGCCGCCCCTTCCAGCCGCAACAGCACCCGCGCGGCCGGATCCGCCCGCTCCGGCAACCGATCGACCTTGACCTCCTGAATACGAAACCCCCTCCGCGTACACGTCTCCATCAACTGCGGCAGCAGCGCCGTACCGGTCCGATAGGTCAGCCGTACCTCAAACGACCCCGGATCGGCGCCGGGCATCATGTGCGCGAAGAGCCGCGGGTATCCGCGTACGACGAGAAAGTGCACGGCGGTCGTGGCCAGCGCGAGGATCGGCAGGCCGCCACCGCACGCCATACCCACCGCGCAGGTGAGCCAGATGGTCGCGGCGGTCGTCAGCCCCCGTACCGCGTCCCGTCGTACGAAGATCAGGCCGCCACCGATGAACCCGATCCCGGAGACGATCTGGGCCGCCACGCGGGACGGGTCGAAGGAGACGTTGTCCAGGCCGAGGACGTTGGTGAAGCCGTGCTGGGAGACCTCCATCATCAGCGCGCTGGCGATCCCGACCAGCGTGTGCGTGCGCAGCCCGGCGCTCTTCTGCTGTGACGCCCGCTCCCAGCCGATCAGGGTCGACAGCAGCAACGCCAGCCCCAGTTCGGCGAGTTGGCGCAGCCCCTGCCCATTGCTCACGTCCCACAACGGGACCGCCAGTCCGGCCACCCCGCACCTCCCTTCCGGCTCCTTGCCCCGACAGTGCCTCTACGCCCCTACCCGGCCGGCCGGGATCATGCCCATCCGACAACTTCCCCCTCCTTGACAATTATTTTTGTCGGTTGGATCCTGGAGCGACCAGCACGCACACACCCCCGCACCGACCACCCGAGGACCCACGATGCGCACCTTGATCAGCACCGCCTTCATCTCCCTCGACGGCGTCATGGAGGCCCCGGGCGGCGAACCCGGTTACCGCAACTCCGGATGGACCTTCAAGGGGGTCGAGTTCCTGCCCGAGTCGTTCGACATCAAGGGGCGGGAGCAGGTGGAGTCCACCGCGATGCTGATGGGCCGGGCCAGCTACGAGGCATTCAGCCCGGTGTGGCCGGACATGGACGAGTTCGCGCACTACAAGACCCTGCCGAAGTACGTCGTCTCCAGCACCCTCACCGACGACAAGCTCGTGTCGAACTGGGGCGAGACAACGATCCTGCGCGACCTTAACGAGGTCGCCGCCCTCAAGGAGACCGAGGGCGGCCCGATCATCGTCCACGGCAGCGCCGCCCTCAACCACGGCCTCGCGGACGCGGGCCTGATCGACCGCTACCACCTGCTCGTCTTCCCACTGCTGCTCGGCGCCGGCAAGCGCCTGTTCCCCGCCACCGACAAGGACACCCAGAAGTTGAAGCTGGTCGAGCACGCCGTGTACGCCAACGGCCTCCAGCTGAACGTCCTCGACGTCGTCCGCTGACGACGCTCCGAGCAGGTGCCGACGTCGAGGCAAGTCAGGTCAGCGACGGTCACCTCGATCACCGTGGACGGTGGTCAGAGCGGCCGGACGTTCGACGGGATCGGCGCGATCAGCGGGGGCGGGGGCGGGGGCAACTCCCGTCTGCTGCGCGACTATCCGGCCGCCCAGCAGGCGCAGATCCTGGACTACCTGTTCAAACCGGGCTACGGCGCGAACCTCCAGCCGCTGAAACTGGAGCCCGGCGGAGACGCCAACTCCACGGACGGCTCTGAGCCGTCCATCGAGCACACCGAGAGACAGATCAACTGCGACGCCGGCTACGAGTTCTGGCTCGCCGAGCAGGCCAAGGCCCGCAACCCGAACATCAAGTTGTACGGTCTGGCCTGGGCCGCCCCCGGCTGGATCAGCGGCGGGTTCTGGTCCACCGACACCATCAACTACCCGATCTCCTGGCTGGATTGTGCCGAGCGGCACGGTCTGACGATCAGTCACCTCGGCGGCTGGAACGAGCGGGGTCACGACGCCAACTGGTACATCCAGTTGCGGTCCGCGCTGAACAGCGCCGGATACGGCGGCGTGCAGATCGTCGGCGACGACTCGGGCTGGAGCGTCGCGGACGACATGGCGGGCAACTCCGCGTTCAACGACGCCGCTCACTGGACATGGACGCCGGAGCCCCCGCACTGATCCGCTCGATCGTGCGCGGCTATGTGGACGCACGTATGACCGTTTGCTCAGACGGGAAGTTCAGTGATGCCGAGGGCGAAGTCCAGGTTCCCCACCCCGTGGTTGGCGAGGCCCACCGTGACCACGCCCGCTCCTTCCAGCCAGTGCGCCATTTTCAGGCCGCCGACGTCCAGCGGACGCAGCCCGAGGCTCTCGACGAACGCCCCCACCCGTGCCTTGGCCCGCACATCGTCACCGGCGATGAACACGTCGGGCCGCCCCTTCTCCAGGACCTGACGGAAGACGGTGTTGAACGCCTTCACCACACTGGCGCTCGCCGGGGCCACCTTGGCGACCTCCTGCGCGATCGAGGTCTCCCCGTCGTGGGCCAGCCCGTCGAACGTGGCGTTGAAAGGATTGCTGATGTCGACGACGACCTTGCCCGCCAGAGCGTCTCCGTAGTGCGCGACGGCCGCAACGACACCGTCGTACAACAGGGCCACGATGACGATGTCCCCGGCCGGGGCAGTGCCCCATTCTCCCGTCGTGGCACCGCCGCCGAGGGCCTCGGCCAGGTCGGCGGCCTTGGAGAGGAGTTCTGCGTTACGGCCCCGCCCGATGCCTATCGGGCGGGGCCGTAACACGGCCGGACCGTACCGCGGCCCGCGCCGGCTTGCGGTTACCGCGTTGCGGTGGCCAGTGCCGCGCGGATGGTGTCCTCGTCGGCCGACTGGCCCTTCTCGTCCAGGAACGGCCCGTACGGGGTCCCCCACACCGGCGTGCCCGTCGCCTGCCGCCAGCCATCGGCCAGCGGTCCCGCGTCCACCACGCCGTACCCGATGGATTCGATGAACTCGGTCACCGCCGCCTTCGCCGGCGCGGAGTCCCCGGCGATCGGCAGGTACGAGCGGTCGGCCGCCCCCGCCGGACGGGTGAGTGACAACAGGTGCTTGTAGAAGATGTTGTTGAACGCTTTCACGATGACGGCGTCCGGGATGTACCGCAGCAGCAGTTCGCTCGAAGTGAGCGACTCGCTGTCCAGCTCGGGGATGTGCCCGTCACGCTCGGAGCCGTAGTTGCACGTGTCGATGACCGTCTTCCCGGCCAATGGCGCGGCGGGCAGGTCGGGGAACGCCGCGACCGGCACCGTGACCACGACGATGTCACCGGCCGCCGCGGCCTCCGCGCCCGTCGCCGCGGACGCCCGCGGACCCAGTTCCGCGACCGTGTCCGCCAGCGTTTCCGGACCGCGCGAGTTGCTGAGCACAACCTGGTGCCCGGCCTCGGTGGCGAGCCGCGCGATGGTCCTGCCGATGGATCCGCTTCCGATGAATCCCACAGTCGTCATATTCTCAGCGTCCCTTCAGAAGAGCCGGACTCTTGTCATTCGCCGGACTCGTTGAAATTGCCACTTGCCGCACTCGTTGCGATGTGGATCCGTGCCGTCAACTGGCGGAGAAGTAATGGCCGTTGTCCAAATCGGCGAGCAGGCCGGGCTGAGCGGGTTCCCAGCCGAGGGTCCGGCGGGTGATGAGGTTGGACGCCGGGTAGCTCTGCGTGACTATGTTCGCGAGGAATCCGAAGTATCCCGGCACCATCAGTACGTCCACGGGAATGCTCACGGCGGGCAGGCCCAGACGGCTGCCGATGGCCTCGGCGATCTCGCGGAACGGGATGCCCCCGTCCCCGACCGCGTGCCAGTACGTGCCGGCCGGCCCCTTCTCCAGCGCCAAGCGGAACAAGGAGGCGACATCGCGGATGTGCACGGCGTTCCACAGGTTCGCGCCGTCGCCGGGGTAGCCGACGAAACCCTTCTCCTTCGCGAGCGCGATCAACACGGGGAGGAAGCCGGCACGATCGGTCGTGCTGTGCGCGATGTTGGCGATCCGCACGATCGAAGACCGCACCCCCTGCTCGGCGAGGCCGACCACGGTGGTTTCCACTACGTTGCGAATCCGCAGGGTGCCCTTGTACTCGTCGCCGCTGGGAAGGGCCGGGTCCTCCTCGGTGACCGGTCGGCCCAGGTCCCCGCCCGAGCCTATGCTCCCCGCCGCGACCAGCGGCTTTCCGGTTCCCGCGAGTGCCTCGCCGTACGCGAGCATGATCGGGAGTTCCGCGGCGGCCACGGCGTCGAGCCCGCCGGACGGAAGCAGGTCCTGCCTGTGCGCGACGTGGATGACGCCGTCGGAGTCCGCGGCCGCCTCCTTGAGCCCGTCGAGATCCTGGAGGTCACCGCGACGCACCTTCGCGCCGAGCGCGGACAGCGCCGCCGCGGCACTGTCCGACCGGGCCAGGCCGGTGACCTCGTGTCCGGCGGCGATGAGCTCGGGGACGATGTACGAACCGGAATGGCCGGTCCCGCCGGTGACGAAAACGCGCATGCTGCTGCTCCTTGTGAATGGTGTGGCGCGAGACGTGGTGGTGCGGGTGCGGTCAGCTGAGAATGCTGACGCCGAGGGAGAAATTGGTGTGCTTGACGGAGTGCGCCATGAGGCCCAGCTCCAGCAGGCCGACGTTCTCCAGGGCCCGCGCCATGGGCAGCTCCCCGGCGTCCATCGGGCGCAGCCCCATGCTCTCGACGAACGCCGACACGCGTGCCTTTGCCTGCGCGTCGTCGCCGGCGATGAACACGTCCAATGAGCGACCCTCGGCTGGGCCGGCGGCCAGCACATGGGAGAACAGGGTGTTGAACGCCTTGACGACATGCGCGTCGGCGGGGGCGGCCTTGGCGATCTCCTGTGCGCCGGAACTGCCCTCGGGGGTGACAAGGCCCTTCGCATCGGGGGTGACGGGGTTGGTGACGTCGATGACGATCTTGCCGCGCAGTGCGTCCCCGTACTCACTGACCACCGTCGCCGCACCGGCGTACGGCACGGCGAGGATGACGATGTCCCCGGCCGGGGCGGCGCCGGCCGTCCCCGCAGTGGCGCCGCCGAGCGCGGCGGCCAGTTCCTTGGCCTTGACCGGGTCGCGGCCGATGATCTCGACGGCGTTGCCGCCGGCGAGCGCCCGGTCGGCCAGGGCGGCGGCCATGTTCCCCACTCCGACAATGCTGACGCTGCTCATGGGTATGCCTGCTTTCTGGAGCTGGACAGGACGCAATGCACGGCACCCAATTCCTGATGTGCCCATTCCGGGCCTGGACCCTGCTATCGAGTTCCGATGTCGAATTCTTATTCCGAATTCGCTCCAACATCACTGGGTACCTATTTAGGCTGTCATTGCCCTGAGTGGGTGTCCAATACTTCTTTTATCCGCGGTGATACCCTGGAGGCATCACCGGACCGGGAGGTTCCATGGATCTGGATCTGCGCAAACTGCGTTACTTCCTCGCCGTCGCCGACAGGCTGCACTTCGGCCGCGCCGCTGAAGAGCTGCATATCGCGCAGCCGGTGCTCAGCCGGCAGATCCGCGCGCTCGAGCAGGATCTCGGCGCCTCGCTGTTCATCAGGGATCGCCACGGCGTGGCGATGACCGACGCGGGCCGACAGCTGCTGGCCGACGCCGGTCCGCTGCTCGCCTCCGTGCACGCGGTCCGCCGCCGGGTGTCCGAGGCCGCCCGCGGCAACAGGCGGTTGATGGTCGGTTTCCGGGCCGGCATCCCGGTCACCCCGGCGGCGGAGGCGTTCGAGGCCCGGCACCCGGACGTGGTCGTGGACGTGCAGCGGATCGAATCGGACGACCAGGCCCCGATGCTGCTCGACGGCCGTATCGACGTCGCCTATGTACGGCTGCCCATCGACGAACCCGGCCTGCGCGTCACGCCGCTGTACGCCGAGCCGCGGGTGGCGGTGCTGCCCGCCGGCCACCGGCTGGCCGGCAAGGAGGAGGTCACCGAGGCCGACCTGGCCGGCGAACCGCTGGTCTGGCACGCCGACCCGAGCACGCAGCCCACCAAGCGCCCGCACCCCAACGCCGGGTACCTGGTGCGCGGGGTGGACGAGACGCTCGAGCATGTCGCGGCCGGCCGGGGCATCTCGTTCTTGGCCCGTTCGGCGACCGTGTTCTACTCACATCCGGATGTCGTCTATGTGCCCATCCCGGATCTGGCACCCGACCAGGTGTGCCTCGCGGTGGCGGCATCGCGCACCTCGCCGATGGTCGATGACTTCGTCACCGCGGCCCGGGCGACGGCCGAGATCACGGCAGAGTGCGGGAACTACGAAATGTGGCAGCTCGGAATCGAAGCCGCTTCGAAGCACGGTTGAGCGGTCCGACCGGTACACGGTTGAGCGGTTCGACCGGTGTACGACATCACCGTGAGACGAGCGCGTGGGTGCTGCCGCTCAGCGCCTCGTCTCGTACCTGGTCAGGACGACGCCGTCGGAAAGCGTCCGCGTCTCCACCAGGTTCAGGTTCACCCAGCTGTCCAGCGCGGTGAAGAACGGCGTTCCGCCGCCCACCAGGACCGGATGGGTGGCGATCGTGTACTCGTCGATCAGCCCGGCGCGCATGGCCGCCCCGGCGAGCGTCGCGCCGCCGATGGTCATCGGGCCCCCGTCCTCGGCCTTGAGCCGGGTGATCTCGGCGATCGCGTCGCCGGTGACCAGGCGGGTGTTCCAGTCGACCTTGTCGATCGTCGAGGAGAACACCACCTTCGGCGTGTCCCGCCAGTTCCGCGCGAACTCGACCTGCGCCGGGCCGGCGCCCGGCTGCTGGTCGCCGGTCGGCCAGTAGGAGCTCATCGCCTCCCACAGCTTGCGCCCGTACAGCGACAGGCCGCTCGCCTTCTCGTGGTCGAGCCACCACTGGAACAGCTCGTCGCTCGGCGCTCCGCCCCAGCCGATGTCGTCGCCGGCCGCGGCGATGTAGCCGTCCAGGGTCAGGTTCATGCCGTAGATCAGTTTCCGCATGGCGCCGGCCTTCCGTCTGTGGGTGTCCGGCGAGGTAGACAAGCGCGGCGCGGGAAACTCATCGGTGCGCGATCCGGGCTCGCCGGCAGTCCTCGTGCTCTGGGCTCAGCGTGGTGCACTCGGCCGACACCGGCAAGATCACACGCTTGATGCCGATCAAGACCCGGTAGCGCTCCCGTGTCGCGAAGTCCGCCATCTCCCAGACGGCCGGGCGTCCTGCCTCCGCACACAGGTGCAGCACTCGTCCCTCGTCCACCCGGACCCCTACGTGGGCGCCGTAGGCATCGTCAGCCGCGTTGAACAGCAGCAGGTCGAGCGGCTGGGCGACCGATACGCGGACCGTGGCCCGCGTATCGGTCCACAGCTCGCTCGAACGCAGAGCAGGCGGAGCCAGGTCGAAGTGCCGAAGAACCTCGAAGGCGAACAGCTGGCAGTTCGCGCCCAGCGCGAGTCCGGGACGTTCGGTCACCGCGCGGGATCCCGGAAACCGGGCGCCCACGTACGGGACGGTCCAGAACGTGGCCGGTAGTTGCTGGAGCACCTGATCCATGAACCCATCATGGAGGAATGCCAGAGCCGGAGTGCCGGAGCCGGATTCCAGAACCGTTGGCACCGGGCTCATCCGCTGAGTAGCCTCCGGGACATGCGGATCTCTGTTTCCTCCGACATGGACGAACCCGTCGCGCGTTCCCTCGTCGCGGAGTTGCGCGGCCGGGGTCACGAGGTGGTGACGCACGGGGCGTTGCGTCCCGGGGACGACCCGCAGTGGGCGGTCTGCTCGGAGGCGGCGGCCCGTGAGGTCGTCGCCGGGACGTCGGACCAGGCGGTCGTGTGCTGCTGGACCGGTACGGGCGCGTCGATCGCCGCGAACAAGGTGCCGGGCGTACGGGCGGCCCTGTGCACGGACGCGTACACGGCGGACGGCGCCCGCCGCTGGAACGACGCCAACGTACTGGCCCTCAGCCTGCGTCTGACGTCCGAGCCCCTGCTCAAGGAGATCCTCGACGCCTGGTTCGCCGCGGAGGCCAGCGAGGACGCCGACGATCGGGAGAACGTGGCCCGCATCGGCCAACTCGACCTCGACAAGCCCGCGCCGTAACGGTTCTGACGGATATTCACTGAAAACGTTCGCTGGACCAATCATGTGGTTGGACACATTCTGGTCGCGTGTCCAAGACTTCGTTCCGCTCCGGCAACCCCGCCCCGCGCCACCTGCCGTGGTACGTCCGATCCGCGGCCAGAACCTGGACCTGTGCGCCGCCTCCGGCCGACGTACGGGACTTCCATGCGGGCCTGCCCGGTTACTCGCCCACCGCCCTGACCGAACTACCCGCCCTGGCATCGGAGTTGGGTGTCGGGCGGGTCTTCGTCAAGGACGAGTCCTCGCGTCTGGGCCTGCCCGCGTTCAAGGCGCTCGGCGCGTCCTGGGCGATTCACCGGGTGCTGGCACAGCGGGCGGACCGCGGAGGCGGGCCGGTGCGGCTCGTCACCGCCACCGACGGCAACCACGGTCGGGCCGTGGCGCGGATGGCGCGGCTGTTCGGGCAGTGTGCCCAGGTCTTCGTTCCGCGGGGCGTCCACCCGGCGGCCGTGACCGCGATCGAGGACGAGGGCGCGGACGTCGTCCTGGTTCCCGGCGCCTACGACGAAGCCGTGCGCCGGGCCGCCGACGCGGCGTCGGTCGGGCAGGGCTCCGTGCTCGTGCAGGACACCGCCTGGCCCGGGTACGAGCGGATTCCCGGCTGGATCGTGGAGGGCTACTCGACTCTGTTCGCCGAGACCGACGGGCAGTTGAGGGCCGTGGGTGTCGAGGCGCCGGGGCTGGTGGTCGTCCCGGCGGGCGTCGGTTCGCTCGCGCAGGCCGCCGTCGCCCACTACCGCAGCCGTCGGAGCGAGTCGCCTCCGGCCGCCCTGATGTCGGTCGAGCCCGACACCGCCGCCTGTGTCCTGGCCGGCCTCGGCCGCGGAGAGCCGGTCAGCGTGCCGACCGGCGCCACCACCATGGCCGGCCTGAACTGCGGCACCGTCTCCAGCCTGGCCTGGCCGTATCTGCGCGACGGCCTGGACGCCGCCGTGTCGGTCACGGATGCCGACAGCGCGGGCGCCGCGCGCGACCTCGCCGCCGCCGGTGTCTCCTCGGGCCCCTGCGGTGCGGCCTCACTGGCGGGTGCCCGCGCCGCCCTGACCGGTGACGGCGCGGCCGTACGCCGTAGCGCCCTGGATGTCGGTCCCGACTCGACCGTGGTCCTGCTCAGCACCGAAGGCGCGGCCGCGAACCCCCACCTGGACGCGAACCCCCACGGAGATGAGGAGTCGCGATGACCCTCGTCCCGGCGGACTCGATCCGGTACGCCTCCTGGAGCGGCCGATCGCGATCGAATCCGTCAACTCCGGGCTCGCGGCCTCGGGCGCATGAGTAAATCGCCGTCGCCGACCTGTGCGCCGACTGGCCCGGCGCGCGGATTCGACGTGCACCGGCTGGAGCGAACACCGGGACGGGCATCTCGACACCGTGGGACCGGTCGACCCCGGAGCGACCAGCCCTTCCCTCCCCGCCGCATTTTTTTGTTTCCTCCCGGCGCATGAATTGTTTCCGGCAGGGCACTCGGATGCCTGGAGGTCGATACACATGTTTCCCCTGATCCTTGTTCTTCTCCTGGCACTGCTGCTTTTCGGTGCGGGATTCGCCATCAAAATTCTTTGGTGGGTCGCAATCGTTGTTCTCGTCCTGTGGCTGCTGGGATTTGTCGCCCGTTCGCCGGGTTCCGGCGGTACTCGAGGACGTTGGTACCGCTGGTAGGAGATAGATCACCGATCTCGAAATTCACCCACCATAAAGTGAGGTTTACATGGCGGACAAGATGTGGGACTACCAGGCCGAGTCGGGCCACCGGACCGGTACGGATCTGACCGGTTTCAAGGTCGAGGCGAGTGACGGCTCGATCGGCAAGGTGGACAAGCACTCCGAGGACGTCGGCGCCATGTACATCGTCGTCGACACCGGTGTGTGGATCTTCGGCAAGCACGTGCTGCTGCCCGTCGGGACCATCGCGTCCATCGATGTGGCGGAGCGCACGATCCACGTCGGCCGTACGAAGGAAGAGATCAAGAACTCCCCGGAGTTCGACAAGGACAAGCACCCCGGTGACGCCGGCTACCACGAGCAGGTCGGCGGCTACTACGGGAACCCCCGCACCTGATCGGCGTCTCGCGGTGAGAACAGGGTGGTGGGCACCGGCAGTTCTGCCGGTGCCCACCACCCTGTCGCGCTACCCCCGTAGACTGCCGGGGCGGTGACCGCCGTCCGCCTTGTCACCGCGCGCCGTGGACGTCCTGGCCCGGCCCGACAAGGATCGAGGTGGCGGCGCGATGAGCACGGCCACCGACGGTCAGCTGTTCGCGCATCCAGCGCTGTTCTACCGGGGTGAGGACCAGTACACGGCCGGTACGGTGCCGTTCGTGCGGGCGGGTCTGGCCGCCGGTGAGGCCGTCGCGGTCGCCGTTCCCGGACCCCGTCTCGAATTGATCCGGGCCGGACTCGGATCGAGTGGCGCCGATGTGCGGTTCCTCGACATGACCGAGGTCGGCCGCAACCCGGGGCGGATCATCCCGGGCGTACTGCGGGCCTTCGCCGATGCCCACGCCTACGGCGGCCGCGTACGGATCATCGGGGAGCCGATCTGGCCCGGCCGCACCGCCGTCGAGTACCCGGCGTGCGTGCAGCACGAGGCGCTGATCAACTCCGCGTTCGAGGATCGCGAGGTGACGATCCTGTGCCCGTACGACGCCGACCGGCTGGAGCCTCACGTGCTCGCCGACGCCCGCGCCACCCATCCGGTCGTCATCGCCGGGGACGCCCGACTGCCCAGCGCCACCTACGATCCGCGGCGCGCGATCGCCCGCTACAACGAGCCGCTCCCCCACCCACCGGGCGCCGCGTCCATCACGTTCGTCGCGGGGGATCTCCCCAAGTCCCGTTATTTCGCGGTCCAGGAGGCCGAGCGACTGGGCCTGGCGGGCGTACGGCTCCAGGATCTGACGCTGGCCGTCGCGGAGCTGACCACCAACAGCGTGCTGCACGGCGGGGGTTCGGGGACGCTGCGGATCTGGGCCGAGGACGAGCGGATCGTCTGCGAGGTGCACGACCGGGGCCGGTTGACGGACCCGCTGGCCGGCCGACGCCCGCCGTCACGCGACCAACCGGGCGGGCGGGGGCTGCTGTTGGTGCACTACGTCGCCGATCTCGTCCGCGTCCATGCGGCCGCGGACGGCACGACCATCCGTTTCTACCTGGCCCGTTGACGCTTCAGGGGTGGGTGGACGGAGGAGTCCAGGCCGCTTCGGCCTCCTGTGCGGTGGGGTGGGTCGTGAAGACCTGGTCGAGGCCGACCATGTGGAAGATCCGGCTGATGTGACCCGGGACCGCGGCCAGCGCGATGCCCGCCCGGGCGGCGAGGGCGTGGTTGCGGGCCGCGAGCAGGGCGGTGATGCCGCTGGAGTCGCAGAACGTGACGCCGGCCAGGTCGACGACGAGCTGCTGGCCGTCCAACAGCGCCAGCCCGGGCAGGAGTTCACGCACCTGGGTGTAGCTGTCGTAGTCGAGTTCTCCGGTGAGTTCGACGACGGGCCCCGCGGGCGTCGTCCGGGTGCGGATGGCGAGTTGGGTCACGGCTGCTCTTCGCTGGTGGGTCGGGGCACGTTGATGGCGAGGACGGCGGTGTCGTCGTCGACGCCGGTACCGAAGGTGTCGAGCAGGTCGCGGATCGCGGCGACGGCGGCGGAGGCGGTGGTGGGTGCCAGGGCGCGGGCGAAGTCGAGGAGGGCGTCGTCCCCGTAGCGGTCGGCGTCCCTGGCGCGGTCCGGGCGGGCTTCGGTGAGCCCGTCCGTGTGCAGCAGCAGGGTGTCGCCCGCCGCCAAGTGCACGGTGGCGGTGGCGATATGGGCGTCGGGCAGCACGCCGATGAGCTGTCCGCCGGGAGTGTGCAGATGGTCGGCGCTGCCGTCCGCGCGCAGGAGCAGCGCCGGCGGGTGGCCGCCGCTGGCCAGGGTGATGCGGAAGCCGCCGCGGCCGCCCTCGGGGGTGAGCAGCCCGAAGACGACGGTGCAGAACCGCGGATCGTGGCCGTTGTACTCGTGGTTGAGGACGGTGTTGAGATTGCCGAGAACGGCGGCCGGGTCGGGGTCGTAGACGGCGGCGGCGCGCAGTGTGTAGCGGGCCAGCGAGGTGACGGCGGCGGCCGCGGCGCCCTTGCCGCACACGTCTCCGAGGAACAGCCCCCAGGTCCCGGCGGAGAGCGGGAAGAGGTCGTAGAAGTCGCCGCCGACCATGTCGGTGGAGGCCACGTGGTAGTGCGCGGCCACGTCAAGTCCCGGCACGTTCACCAGAGTTGGGGGCAGCAGGGTCTGCTGGAGGGTGGCGTTGAGGCGCTTGAGTTGCTCGCGTTCGAGTTCCGCCTCCTGGCGGGCGCGCAGCAGTTCCGTCTCGTAGGCGCGGCGGTCGCGGGCGTCGAAGACGGTGGTGCGGATCAGCAGTGGTTGGCCGTCGCCGCCGGTCTTGACGGTGGAGGTCACCAGCACGGGCAGCCGGCTGCCGTCGGTGGCCTTGAGTTCGAGGGCGATCCCGCTGACCTCGCCCTGCATACGCAGCAGCGGACCGAAGTGGGTCTCGTGGTAGAGCCGGCCGCCCACGGTCAGCAGGTCGGAGAAGGTCCTGCGGCCGACCAGGTCGCCGCGGTCGTAGCCGAGCCAGTCGAGCAGCGTCGTGTTGATCTTCGCGATGGTGCCGTCCAGCAGCGTGGAGAGGTAGCCGCACGGCGCGTGTTCGTACAGGTCCTCGGCGCTGTCCTCCAGGAGTGCGGAGAATGCCGCGTGGTCGCCGGCGGGGTCTCTGCCCGGGGGCTTCTCGGGACGTCTCCTGGGTGGCCGGTGATCGCCGCTCTCGTTGTCGCCGCTCTCGCCCATCAGCGCACGGCCTCGACGAAGTCGGTGATCGCGGCGGCCGTTTCCTCGGGAGCGGCGAGCTGCGGGCAGTGGCCGGTCGCGCTCAGGGTGACCAGCCGGCTGCCCGGGATCCGGTCCCGTACGAAGGCTCCGACCTCCGGGGGCGCGATCGCGTCGGCGGAACACTGGGCGACCAGCGAGGGCACGGTGACCCGGGCGAGGTCCTCGCGGTTGTCGGAGAGGAACGTGACGCGGGCGAAGACACGGGCGATATCGGGATCGGTGCGGCAGAAGCTGTTGGTCAACTCCTCGCCCAGTTCCGGGCGTTCGGGGTTACCCATGATCACCGGCGCCATCGCGCCCGACCAGCCCAGGTAGTTCGCGTCCAGCGACTCCAGCAGCTCGTCGATGTCCTCGGCGCTGAACCCGCCGCGATAGCCGACGGCGGGATCGTCGATGAAACAGGGCGACGGGGCGAGCAGCACCAGCCCGGCGAACGCCTCCGGTTCGCGTGCCGCGGCGAGGACGCCCATCATCGCGCTCACGGAGTGCCCCACGAACGTCACCGGGCCGAGCGCCAGTTCACGGCAGATCTCCAGCACGTCGTCGGTGTAGCCGTCCAGCGTGGAGTAGCGCTCGTGGCTCCAAGCCGACAGGTCGGAGCGGCCGGCGCCCACGTGGTCGAAGAGCACCACGGTGAAGTCGCGTTCCAGGAGCGGCACCAACAGCCGCCACATGTGCTGGTCGCACCCGAACCCGTGCGCCAGCATCACGACCGGCCCGCCGGGCCGGCCCGACACCGTCACATGGTTCCTGCTCCGCATACGCATGCGGCACATCCTCACAGACCGCTGCCCTGTCCCCACCCCGCTGGACCCGGTACAGACGTCTTCAGGACTGCTTCGGCTTGCCCAGGGACCAGCCGGAGACGTCCGTGAGCCGGCCGCGCCACAGGGGCATGACGGCGGACCCGCCCCCGCCGGCGACGCCGGTGGCGTCGCGCAGGTGGATCCACTGTGGCAGCCGTTGTGGGCCGGGTCCGCCCTGCCTGTCCTCGACCGCCTCGTCCACCTGCTGCGGGAACCGCTCCAGCAGTTGCGCGCCGGCGCCGTCCATCCCGTGCAGGCTGCGCGCCCAGTCGGTGGTCCAGGCCTCGTGGGAGATCAGGTCGCCGTAGAGGAAGGCGCCTGCGACGGTGAGGGTGATGGGCAGGGCGGCCTGCGCGTCCTGGCCGATCAGCCGTACCAGCATCTGGAGTTGGAGGTCGGGCACGGGCTCCGTGACGATCGGTGCGGCGGGCTGGTGCAGCGGATCGTGGTCCGTGCTCGTGGTGCTCATGCGGGGTGATCCTTTCGGTGCCGCGCGAGGGGAGAACTGTCGGGCGGGCGGATCACGTGGGCAGGAGACCGGTGCGCAGCTTGGCGAGGGTGCGGTTGAGGAGGCGGGAGATGTGCATCTGCGAGAGGTTCAGCACGCGGCCGATCTCCGCCTGGGTCAGCTCCTGGCCGAAGCGCATCTCGATGATGGTCCGCTCCCGCTCCTCGAGCTGTTGCAGCAGCGGGCCGAGCGTGTGCAGGTCCTCGAACAGCTCCAGCGCCGGGTCGGCGTCGCCCATCGTGTCCGCGTACTTGGGCGCGCTGTCGGACTCGTCGTCACCGCTCGGGGTGTCGATGGACCCGGCGACATAGCCGTTCGCGGCGACCAGGCCCTCGATGATCTCGTCCTCGGACAGCTCCAGGTGGGCGGCGAGTTCCTTCACCGTGGGGATGCGGCCCAGCTCGGTGCCGAGGGACTCCTTGCTCTTCGCGAGGTCGACCCGGAGTTCCTGGAGGCGGCGCGGGACGTGCACGGCCCAGGTGGTGTCGCGGAAGAACCGCTTGATCTCGCCGAGTATGTAGGGGATCGCGAAGGAGGTGAACTCGACCTCGCGGGTCAGGTCGAAGCGGTCGATGGCCTTGATCAGACCGATCGTGCCGACCTGGATGACGTCCTCCATGTCACCGCTGCCCCGGTTGCGGAACCGGCGCGCGGCGAAGGACACCAGCGACAGGTTCATCTCGATCAGCGTGTTCCGCGCGTACTGGTACTCCTGGGTGCCCTCCTCCAACTCCTGGAGCCGGTCGAGGAACAGCCGGGACAGGACACGTGCGTCCTTGGGTGCGACCTTGGCCCCGTCCTCGATCCACGGGAGCTCGTCCACGACACCCGGTGCTCCCGTGCGGGCAGGAGCAGTTGCTTCGAGGACCTTCACGGAGGAAGCCACGATGCCGCCTTAACTGGAGAACAGGACGAACGTCGCGTGCCCCCTTCCGGCACAACCATGTCTCCCCGGACCTCACCAATTCCGCGACCGACCCGAAAGCCTGCCCCACCGGGCTCCGCCGACACGGGGAACGCGCCTGGTTTCACACCAATTCGCGGTTTCTTCACACCACTTCATAGGTTCTACGGCGATGACGTACGCCTTCAGATGTTCTACGACGATGACGCGGTGCCGGGGTTCACAGGCGGCGCCAGCGTGCCGAGGCGAACGAGAAACCGCCGAACAGGACCAGCCCCACCGCGACGGCGACCAGCAGCCACGGCCCCGCCGGAGTGTGCGCGAAGGTGCGCAGGGTGGCGTCCATGCCCTTGGCCTGGTGGGGGTCGAAGCGGATGGCGGCCACCAGTGCGAACACACCCACGCCTGCGAACACGGCACCGCGCGCCGCACCGCCGCCCACGCCCAGGCCGGTGACGACCTGCCGTACCCGGCGGCTCATCTTCCCGGTCTCCAGCCGCCGTAGGAAACGCCGCATCAGCGCACGCACCGCGAGGACCACGCCGACCCCGATCAGGACGCAGCCGACGAACCCCACCAGCACCTGACCGCCCGAAAGCTTCAACGCCGAGGCGGTCCAGTCCTGCGACTCGGCATCACTGCCGGACGACCCGCCGGCCCCGGCGGCGAAGGACGCCGTACCCCAGCAGACGAAGCCGTAGAACACGGCCCGGCCCCCGTCCAGCAAGCGTGAACCGACCTTGTTCTTGGGGCCGTTCGCCAACAGTGCCTGGGAGGCCCGCCAGATCGCCATGCAGCCGAAGCCGACGACGAGCATCCACAGCATCACCTTCCCGAAGGGCTGCGCCGCGACCTGCTGCAACGCGCCCTGCCGGTCCGCCTCCCGGCCCCCGCCGCCGAACGCGATCTGCAGGGCGAGAGCGCCGACGAGGACGTACACGACACCTCGTGCGACGAATCCCGCGCGTCCTGTGACGGCGAGCGCCTGTTTCCCTTCGGCCTCTCCCGGTGCGCGGCTCCGGGCGGTCGAACCCGCCCTTCCGAGGCCCCACTTGTTCGTGTGCGACGAGGTCATGATGCCTTTCCTGGAAACACTGGACGAGCCGCGAGGCGGACGCACGGTACGCGTCCCGTACTGTCGCGTGCCCCCGACGGCGACTTCGATGTGCGTCGCGGGGGACGCTTCGCTTCGCCGTGCGTCGCGGGGGCGGCGTCGGCCGATCCGACAACAAAGGCCTCTCACAGCTGTTACTTTCCCTTTAGGCGCACGTCGTGTACCAGTCCGACGAGGTATGGGCCAACACCGATTCCGCTGTTTGCACGA
>NZ_JBLTJC010000068.1:0-37979 GCF_048158785.1 Streptomyces colwelliae
TTGGGGGGCAACGCCCCCCATAAGGGGCGCGGGGAACTGCGCGACCAGCCACGACGGCGCAGCAGACAACAACGAACCCGGCATTTTCAGCCCTTCGTGCCACCCGCGGTAAGCCCGGTGACCAGGTTCTTCTGCACGAGATAGAAGAACGCGGCAACCGGTATCGCGATCAACACCGCCGTCGCCGCCATCAGGTTCCGTTGCGCGTCGTGCTCGCTCACGAACGTCTGAAGCCCGACCGCGAACGTGTACTTCGTATCGGACAGCATGAACGTCGAGGCGAACGCGACCTCGCCGAAGGCCGTGAGGAAGCTGTAGAACGCGGCGACCGCCAGGCCCGGCTTGGCGAGCGGCAGGATCAGTCGCAGGAACGTGCCGAAGGGGTTCAGCCCGTCGACGCGTCCGGCCTCGTCGATCTCGAACGGGATCGTGTCGAAGTAGCCCTTGAGCAGCCAGGCGCAGTAGGGCACGGCGGTCGAGCAGTAGACGAGGATGAGACCAAGGTAGCTGTCGATGAGCTGAAGGTCGGCCAGAATCTGGTACATCGGCACGATGAGTACCGCTATCGGGAACATCTGGGTGACCAGCAGCACCCACATGAACTTCCGGTAGCCGGGGAAGCGCATGCGCGACACCGCGTAGCCGGTGCTCGCGGCGATGGTCACGCCGATGACCGTGGTGCCGAACGAGACGATCAGCGAGCTCTTCAACCAGTCGAAGAACCCGGTGTGTTGGAGGACAAACGAGTAGTTGTCGAACGTCATCTTCTTCCAGATGCCGGCCGGGTGGAGATAGTCGTCCGAGTCCGGGCCTAGGGAGAGGAAGACCAGCCAGGCGATCGGGAAGAGCGCGATCAGGCTCGCGATGATCAGGACGCCGTGCGAGCCGAGGGCGCCGGCGCGGCTCAACTCGCCCCGGCGGCGGGTCCGTTCGGGTGTCGTGGTGCTCATGGGGACTCCTGCCTCAGATCGCGAGCTGTTGGTCATTGCGGTTCAGCCAGCGGCGGTAGAAGGAGGTGAAGACGATCAGGATGGCCAGCAGCAGGATGCCGTAAGCGGCCGACTGGGCGAATTCGCGCGGCTGTTGGCCGAAGCCGAGGAAGTACGACCAGGTGACCAGGATCTGGGCGTCGGGGGCGGTGTTGCCGAACAGCAGGAAGATCACGGCGAATTGGTTGAAGGTCCAGATCACACCGAGGAGGACGACGGTGGAGCTGACCGACCTCAGGCCCGGGAGGGTGACGTAGCGGAAGCGCTGCCAGGGGCTGGCGCCGTCCATCTCGGCGGCCTCGTAGAGCGAGGTGTCGATGGACTGGAGGCCGCCGAGCAGCGAGACCATCATGAAGGGCACACCGCACCAGGTGTTGACCATGATGGCGGCGAACCGCTGCCAGAAGGTGTCCTCCAGCCAGTCGGGCTGGGGCAGATGCAGGCTGTGCAGCGCGGAGTTGATGATGCCGCTGTCGGCGAGCATGAAACGCCAGCCGAAGACCGTGACGAAGGTGGGGACGGCCCACGGCAGGATCAGGATCAGCCGGTACAGGGTGCGGGCGCGCAGCTTCTGGTTGAGCAGGAGCGCCAGGGCGAGGCCCACCGTGTAGTGGAGGGCTACGCAGAGCGCGGTCCAGACGATCGTCCAGATGAAGTGCGACCAGAAGCGGTCGTACGACGTCGGGCCGAACAGGATGTCCTTGTAGTTGTCGAGCCCGATGAACTTGTAGGTGGCGTCGATGTGGTTGACGCCGATCGTGCGCGCGGTGTTGAGGCTGTTGGCGTCCGTGAGCGTCAAGTAGAGGCCGTACGCCAGGGGGTAGAGCACGAGGACGCCGAGCACGACGACCACGGGGATGATCATCGCGTACGCGTACCAGTGCTTCTGGTAGGCGTACTTGAGGCGGCTGCCGGGGCCGGGTCGGGGTGCGCGGTCACCGTGGCGCTTGCCGGTCGCGCGGTCGATGGCGACTGTCATGGTTCGTTCGACACCTTCTGGAAGTTCAAGCGGGCACGGCGAGTTCGGGGGCTACGGCGGCGCAGGCCGATGGCCGTCGGATCCGTCCCCCCAGTACCTGATCTGGCGGATCCGACGGCCATGCGGGGCTACTTGCTGAAGTCCGGGACCAGCTTGGCGATCGCCAGCTCGGCGTTGCTCAGGCCCTTGTCGAGGGACTCCTTGCCACCGGCGATCTTGGGCAGTTCGGTGTCCAGCGGGTTCCACAGGGAGCTGTACTCGGCGAGCGCCTGGCGCGGCTGGGCGGAGCCGAGCACGCTCTGGTAGCCGGCGATGCCCGGGTCGGCCTTGACCGCGGCGGTGTAGGCGTCGTCGCGGGTCGGCAGCGTCGAGTTCTTCAGGGCGATCGTCGTCTGGGACGCGGCCGAGGTCATGAAGTTCAGGAACTTCAGGGACGCCTTCTGGTGCGCGGAGTCCGAGCCGGCGTAGACCGAGAGGTTGTGACCGCCGGTCGGGGCGCCCGACTTGCCGGTGGAGCCGGCCGGGACCGTGGCGATGCCGAGGTTGGACTTGTCCTTGAAGGCCGAGCCCTTGTAGAAGTTCGTGATCTCCCACGGGCCCTGGATGATCGCGGCGACCTTGCCGGTGACGAACGCGTCCTGGATGTGGGCGTAGGCGTCCGCGGTGGTGTCGGCCTTGTGCAGGCCGGTGCCGGAGAAGAGGCTCAGCCAGGTGCCGTAGCCCTTCTTCGCGGCGGCGGAGTCCACGGTGATCTTCTTCGCGGAGGAGTCGACGGTGTCGGTGCCCTCGCCGTAGAGGAAGGTCTGCGCGTAGTAGGCCTGGGTGGAGCCCCAGTAGCCGTCGACCTTGGTCTTGGCCTTGACCTTCGCGGCGTCGGCCTTCAACTCGTCCCAGGTGGTGGGCGCTTGGGTGATGCCGGCCTGCTTGAAGAGGGCCTTGTTGTAGACGAGGGCCAGGGTGTCGGTGACCAGCGGCACGCCGTACGTCTTGCCCTCGTACTGGGCCTGCGTGATCAGGTTCGGCTTGAACTTGGCCTGGTCCGCGAGGGCTTCGGTGCCGTCGAGCGGCAGGAAGTAGCCCTTCTTCGCGAAGGCGGGGGTCCAGCCGACGTCCGAACGCAGCACGTCCGGGGCGCCCTTGGAGCCGGCGGCGGTGTCGAACTTGTTCTGCGCCTGGTCGAAGGGCACGTTGACGTACTTGACCTTGATGTCCTTGTTGGCCGCCTGGAACTTGGCGATCAGGGCCTTGTACGTGGGTGCCTCATTGGTGGCGTTGGAGGTGTCCCACCAGGTGATGGTGACGGGCCCGTCGGACTTGCCGCTGTCACTGTCACTGCCGCCGCAGGCCGTCGCCGCGAGGGCGATGGACGCCACCAGCGCGGTGGCCGCTATGCCACGCCGCATGAGTTCTCCTTGAGGGTGAAAGCCCGTGAGGTGCAGGGCAGCGGTCCCGTCCGCCGCCCTGTCGACTTGCCGACTGCGCCGTTGCGTCCGCCGGGCGTCGCCGAACGTAACAGCGATGCAAGCGCGGCGAAAGTCCTTGCTGCAAAAAACTGCAAGACGGTCCGAGAGTTACCCGCCCGTGACCTCTTCTCGACCCCCGCGAAACCCAGTACTGGTGCGGCTGAGCGGGCAGGGGGACACTTGTGCAAGACTCTGCAAGCTCTTGCCGCATGCCGTACGCCGACCAGAAGCCGGCCAGAACACAAGGGATCGCGATGACGCAGCAACCCGCAGCGCGCCGACGGCCGGTACAGTCCACTCCCGTGACCACACGGCTTGCCGACATCGCCGCCCAGGCGGGGGTGAGCGAAGCGACCGTCAGCCGCGTCCTCAACGGCAAGCCTGGCGTCGCCGCCACCACCCGTCAGTCCGTCCTCGCCGCGCTCGACGTGCTCGGCTACGAACGTCCGGTACGGCTGCGGCAGCGCAGCGAGGGCCTGGTGGGCCTGATAACACCGGAGTTGGAGAACCCGATATTCCCCGCCCTGGCGCAGGTCATCGGCCAGGCGCTGACGCGGCAGGGCTACACACCGGTGCTCGCCACCCAGACTCCGGGCGGTTCCACGGAGGACGAGCTGACCGAGATGCTCGTCGACCGCGGCGTCGCGGGCATCATCTTCGTCTCCGGGCTGCACGCGGACACCTCCGCGGACATGCAGCGCTACGAGCAACTCCGGGCGCAGGGCGTGCCGTTCGTGCTCGTGGACGGCTTCTCGCCGAAGGTGCAGGCGCCGTTCATCTCCCCCGACGACCGCGCGGCGATGACCCTCGCGGTCACCCACCTCGTCTCGCTCGGCCACACCCGCATCGGACTGGCGCTGGGCCCCAAGCGGTTCGTGCCCGTACAACGTAAGATCGAGGGCTTCGTCCGCACGATGCAGGACCAACTGGCCCTGACCGCCGACGATGTGGAGACCCGGCTGGTCCAGCACTCGCTGTACACGCTGGAGGGCGGGCAGGCCGCGGCCGCCGCGCTGATCGACCGCGACTGTACGGCGGTGGTGTGCGCGAGCGACATGATGGCGCTCGGTGCGATCCGGGCGGCCCGGCAGCGCGGTCTCGACGTCCCCAAGGACGTCTCCGTGGTCGGCTTCGACGACTCGCCGCTGATCGCGTTCACCGACCCGCCCCTGACGACGATCCGCAAGCCGGTTCCGGCCATGGGGCAGGCGGCGGTGCGGACGTTGCTGGAGGAGATCGGCGGGACGCCCGCGCCGCACAGTGAGTTCGTGTTCATGCCGGAGCTGGTGGTGCGCGGTTCGACGGCTTCGGCCCCTGGGGACCGGAATCGTCCCTAAGGGGGAGGAAACGCGACCGCGTCCAGTGCGCTGGTAGTAGTCCGAGGCCTCTTCTCGTCGTAGAACATGCGAGCCGGACCCGACCAAGGGATGATCGGTCGCGGAAGCCTTTTCTGGCAGACTTCGTGTCTATGGGTGAGACCACCGTGACGACATTGGAAGGCCGTGAAGAAGCCGTTCCGAGCCCCGTCGCGGACGCCGCGGGGCAGGGTTTTCCGCGCCGGTTGCGCCGGTTGCGCACTCCGCGCCGGCCCCGGCTGTGGTTCGAGATCCTGCTGATCGCGGTGAGTTACTGGACGTACTCACAGATCCGCAACGCGGTCCCGGAGCAGCGGACCGAGGCACTGCGCAACGCGGACTGGATCTGGCGCCTGGAGCACCATCTCGGCATCGCCGTCGAGCAGTCGGTCAACCACGGCGTGAATTCGGTGACTTGGCTGATCGTCGGCATGAACTACTACTACGCCACACTGCACTTCGTGGTGACGCTCGGTGTCCTGGTGTGGCTGTTCCGCAGTCATCCGGGCCGGTACGCGGCGACCCGCCTCGTCCTCTTCGCGACGACGGCCGTGGCCCTGGTCGGCTACTACTTCTTCCCGCTGGCCCCGCCCCGCCTCATGAACGGCAGCCACTTCGTCGACACGGTCATGGTCCACCAGACCTGGGGTTCGATGGCGTCCGGCGACCTGAAACACATGTCGAACCAGTACGCCGCGATGCCGTCCATGCACATCGGCTGGTCCCTGTGGTGCGGCCTGACGATCTTCGCCCTGGCGAAACTCCCCTGGGTCCGCATCCTGGGCCTCCTCTACCCGGTGACGACGCTCCTGGTCATCGTCTCCACGGCCAACCACTTCTGGCTCGACGCGGTGGGCGGAATGCTCTGCCTGACCTTCGGCTTCACGGTCTCCCGCCTCTGGTACGGCACGTTTCCGTACGCCCTGCCGAGGACGGTGGCGGTACGGGGGACGAGGGGGGCCTGGCTGCCCACGAAGGCGTGAACGCTGCGCCGGCTGCGTTGGGCTGCGTGCGCTGCGTGCGCTGCGTGGATATGCGGCTCCGCCGCGGGGCCGCGCTGCCGTCGTTCCGGTGCCGCGCCGTCGTGGCTGGTCGCGCAGTTCCCCGCGCCCCTTCAGGGCGCTGCCGTACTGCGGCTGACTTCACCCGACCCGTACGACCACATCCGGATGGCGGCTGCCGAGCCCCAAGCGAGGACTTCACCCGATCCCGCTCAGCCCTCGTTCGCCGCGTCCCGCAGCGCCCGCAGGAACGACCGCAGGGCCGGCTGTGGCGGTGCCGTCTCGCGGACGGCCGCGTGGATGGTCCGTACGGGCTCCGGATCCCGTACGACCCGTACGACCACGTCGGGATGGCGGCTGCCGAGCCCCAGCCGGGGAATCAGGGTCACCCCGAGGCCCGCGGCGACGAAACCCTGAGCCGTCACGTAATCCTCGCTCTCGACCGCGAACCGCGGCCGGAACCCCGCCGCCTCGCACGCGTCGAGCTGGGCGTCGAGACAGGGCCCCGGCCACTCGCTGCCGACCCACGGCTCCTCAGCCAGTTCCCCCAGCTCCACACTCCGCCGCGCCGCCAGCCGGTGTCCCTTGGGCAGGACGGCGAGATACGGATCGTCGAGCAGCTTCACGAGCCGTACGCCCTCGTGGCCCCTGGATACCCTGGACGCCCCGACCACGAGCGCGACGTCCGCCCGCCCCTCCTTCACCTCGGGCAACGAGTCCTCGGGGTCGGTGAGCTTCAACTCCAGCTGGACTCCGGGGTGTTCAGCCCGGAGCCGGGCCACGGCCGGGGCGACCAGGGCGGCACCGGCGGTGGCGAAGTATCGGACCGTGAGCCGCCCCGTGCGCCCGGCCACCAGATCGGCCAGCGCCGTCTCCGCCTCGGCGACCTGCCGCCCGATCGCGTCCGCGTACCCGGTGAGCAGCAGCCCGGCCGCCGTGGGCCGCACCCCGCGCCCGACCCGCTCCAGCAGCGCGGTCCCGGCCTCCTTCTCCAGCGCCCCGACCTGCTGGCTGACGGCGGACGGCGTGTACCCGAGCCGGGCCGCCGCAGCGGTCACCGACCCACACCCGACCACGGCCCGTAGTACCTGCATGCGTCGCACATCAAGCATGTAGCAGAGGTTAACAGTCACTGTAGAATCATTCGCTTGTCCTGCACGGTCCAGCTGCCCGACCGTGGACCCATGCAGCCCGCCTCGACAGTCCGCATGGCCGTGCTCGCCCTCCTGTGGGGGTCGGGCTTCCTGTGGATCAAACTCGCCCTGAACCACGGCCTCTCCCCCGCCCAGATCACGATCACCCGCTGTGCCCTCGGCACGCTGGTACTACTGGCCCTGGCCCGCTCGGCCGGCCAGCGCCTGCCGCGCGACCGTTCGACCTGGGGCCGCCTCGCGGTGGCCGCCCTGTTCTGCAACGCCATCCCGTTCGCGTTGTTCAGCGTCGGCGAGCAGACCGTCGACTCCGGCGTAGCGGGCGTCCTGAACGCCACAACTCCCTTGTGGTCCCTGCTGATCGGCATCGCCTTGGGCACCGACCGCGGCCTGAGCCGAGCCCGCCTGACCGGACTCCTCCTGGGCTTCGCGGGTACGGTTCTGATCTTCGCCCCCTGGCACCGCTCGGGCCTGCTCACCTGGGGCGCACTGGCCCTCCTGGGCGCCGCCGCTAGCTATGCCGTGGCCTTCACGTACATGGCCCGCAAACTCACCGCGGGCCAGGCCCCGTTGGCGATGTCGGCGGCCCAACTGATGGCGGCGACGGCCTGGACCACGCTCGCCATACCAGCCTCCGGCCCGGTACACCCCGACCTGACGGCCCTCCTGGCGGTAACCGCCCTCGGCATCCTGGGCACCGGCGTGACCTTCTACCTCAACTACCGCCTGATCGCGGACGAGGGCGCGACAAGCGCGGCAACGGTGGGATATCTACTGCCAGTTGTGTCGGTGTCGTTGGGCGCGGTGCTGCTGGACGAGAGGGTGGGGTTGCGGGTGATGGCAGGCATGGCGGTAGTCCTAGTGAGCGTCGCCCTTACAAGGCGCAGCTCAGCAGAAGCGCCCTTTAGGGGCGCGGGGAACTGCGCGACCAGCCCCCACGCACCCGCAGCCAAAAAAACAACCCGCTTAGGCCCCGTAGAACAAAACGTCCACCACACCACGCGCCCGCCGAGTAGTACGCCGATAGTCGTCCAGCATGTCCCCCACATGCCCCGGCCCGTACCCCAAGTACCGCCCCACGGCGGCGAGTTCACGCGGGTCAGACGGAAACGTGTCCCCGGCCCGCCCCCGCACCAGCATCACCGCGTTACGAACCCGGGTAGCCAACACCCAGGCCTCGTCCAGCGTCGACGCATCCTCCCCGGAAATCAGCTCGGCGGCGCACGCCGCGGCAAGGGCCTCCCGCGTACGAGTGGTCCGCAGCCCCGGCTCGCTCCACCCGTGCCGCAACTGCATGAGCTGCACAGTCCACTCGACGTCCGAGAGCCCCCCGCGCCCCAGCTTGGTGTGCAGAGTCGGGTCAGCCCCGCGGGGCAACCGCTCCGACTCCATCCGGGCCTTGAGCCGCCGGATCTCCCGTACGGCATCGTCCCCGAGCCCCTCCGCCGGATACCGCAGAGGATCGACCAGCTCGATGAACCGCCGCCCCAACTCCTCGTCCCCGGCGACAGGTTCGGCCCGCAGCAACGCCTGCGACTCCCAGACCAGGGACCACCGGCGGTAGTACGCCTCGTAGGAGTTCAACGACCGTACGAGCGGCCCCGACTTGCCCTCCGGGCGCAGGTCCGCGTCGATCAGCAGCGGCGGGTCCGAGCTGGCGACCTGGAGCAGTCGGCGCATCTCGGAGACGACCTTGTTGGCCGCGTCGGAGGCCTCGCGCTCCGGCACGCCCTCGCGGGGTTCGTGCACGAACAGGACGTCCGCGTCGGAGCCGTAGCCCAGTTCGTGGCCGCCGAAGCGGCCCATGCCGATGACGGCGAAGCGGGTGGGGAGGGTGTCGCCCCAGCTCGCGCGGACGACAGCGCGCAACGTGCCGGCGAGGGTCGCGGCGGTCAGGTCGGAGACGGCGCCGCCGACCCGGTCGACGAGGGCGCCCTGGTCGGCCTCGGCGGGCTGGGTCTCGGTGCCGTAGGAGCCGACGATGTCGAAGGCGGCCGTACGGAAGAGTTCGCGGCGGCGGACGCCCCGGGCGAAGGTGACGGCCTGGGCGGCGTCGTCGGCGCGGCCGACCGCGGCGAGTATCTCCTGGTCCAGGTGGGCGCGTTCGCGGGGTTCGAGGCCGCTGCCGCCGTCGCCGTCGCCGAGGAGGGCGACCGCCTCGGGGGCGCGCATGAGGAGGTCGGGGGCGAGGCGGCCGGCGGAGAGGACGCGGGCGAGGTTCTCGGCGGCGGCGCCCTCGTCCCTCAACAGCCGTAGGTACCAAGGGGTCTTGCCGAGCGCGTCGGACACCTTGCGGAAGTTGAGGAGGCCCGCGTCCGGGTCGGCGGAGTCCGCGAACCAGCCCAACAGGACGGGCAGCAGGGTGCGTTGGATGGCGGCCTTGCGGGTGACTCCGGAGGCGAGGGCCTCGATGTGGCGGAGGGCCGCGGCCGGGTCGATGTAGCCGAGGGCGACCAGCCGTTCGCGGGCCGCCTGAGGGCTCAACCTGGTCTCGCCGGGGGCGAGTTGGGCGACCGCGTCGAGCAGCGGACGGTAGAAGAGCTTCTCGTGCAGGCGTCGTACGACGGTGGCGTGCCGCTTCCACTCGCGGTTCAGCTCGGCGACCGGGTCGGTGCGCAGGCCCATCGAGCGGCCGAGGCGACGCAGGTCGGTCTCCTCGACGGGGACCAGGTGGGTGCGGCGCAACCGGTAGAGCTGGATGCGGTGTTCCATCGTGCGCAGGAAGCGGTAGGCGTCGTCGAGGCGGGCGGCGTCCTCCCGGCCGACGTAGCCGCCGGCGGCGAGGGCCTCAAGGGCGACGAGCGTGGTGCCGCTGCGCAGCGAGGTGTCGGCGCGGCCGTGCACCAACTGGAGGAGCTGGACGGCGAATTCGACGTCCCGCAGGCCACCGGGGGCGAGCTTCAGTTCGCGGTCGATCTCGGCGACGGGGATGCTCTCGACGACACGGCGGCGCATCTTCTGCACGTCGGTGACGAAGTTGTCGCGCTCGGCGACCGTCCACACGAGGGGTTCGAGCGCGTCGACGTACTGCTGGCCGAGCGCGAGGTCGCCGGCCACCGGGCGGGCCTTGAGCAGGGCCTGGAACTCCCATGTCTTGGCCCAGCGTTGGTAGTAGGCGAGGTGGCTGGCGAGGGTGCGGACCAGCGGGCCGTTGCGGCCCTCGGGGCGCAGGTTGGCGTCGACGGGCCAGATGGACCCCTCGACGGTGGTCTCGGAGCAGACCCGCATCATGTGCGCGGCGAGCTTGGTGGCCGCGCGGAGCGCCTTGCCCTCGTCGGCGCCCTCGACGGCCTCGCCGACGAAGATCACGTCGACGTCGGAGATGTAATTCAGCTCGTGGCCACCGCACTTGCCCATCGCGATCACCGCGAGCCGGCACAGCGCGGCGTCGTCGGGCGCGGCGGCACAGGCGATAGCGAGGGCGGCGCGCAGGGTGGCGGTCGCGAGGTCGGCGAGTTCGGCGGCGGTCTGCGCGAGGTCGGTGGTGCCGCACACGTCACGGGCGGCGATGGACAGCATGCAGCGGCGGTAGGCGACGCGCAGGGCGACGGGGTCGGTGGCCTCGGCGAGCCCGCGCTCGAACTCCTCCACCCCGGGGTGGAGGTCGCGCGGCTCGTACATCACGAGGGCGTGCCAGTCGCGCGGGTGCCGGGCGAGATGGTCCCCGAGGGCGGCGGAGGCGCCGAGGACGCCGAGCAGCCGGTCGCGCAAGGGTTTCGCCGCGATGAGGGTGTCCAGCAGCTCGCGGCGGGGGGTGTCCTCGGGCTGCGCCTCCAGCAGTCGTACCAGACCCTGGAGGGCCAGGTCGGGGTCGGCGGTGGCGCCCAGGGCCTCCAGCAGGACCGGGTCGTTCCTTATCGGCGCCAGCTCCGCGCTCTCCAGGAGCCGCTCGGCGGCCGAGGGATCGGTGAAGCCGTGCCGCAGCAGTCGCGTGAAGGTGCTGCTCCTGCGCCCCGGCGCCGTCATCCTCGGCCTCCTGTCCGATCGCGTCCCGATCAGGGTTCCGATCAAGGTCGTACGACCTGTCGGATCAAGGTCGTACGAGGCCGAGCCTAACCGGAGTGCCTGCGAGAAGCGCCGGGGCGGATGAGCCGTTTCAGCGGGTCACCACCACCGTGGCCGGGCGCGACGGGTCCACCGGCGCCCGGTCGCCCGGTGCACGCCCCGGGAGGGCGGCGCCGTCGAGCGGCGGCAGCTCGGCGGACGCGGTCCACCGGCCGGCGAGAGGTATCAGGACCTGTCGTACGGTGCCCGGTCGTGCGCCGCCGGGCCGGGAGGCGTACTGGAGGTCGAGGCACAGCCGCCGCAGTTTCGCCCGTGCGTCCGCGACCGGCGTGCCCGTCTCCACCTCGGGGAGGAGCACCTGCCGGTTGATCCCGTTGTCGACGTGGGCGCACGTCCGGTCGACGGACCGTGTCGTGGTGTGTCCGGGCCGACCCCCGTGCGGTCCGGACAGGGTGAGCCGGACGAGGTCGCCGGCCGCGGTGTTCGTGGTGTCGACGCGGATCGTGTCGCGGTCGAGCCACTGCAAGGGATGGCCGTCGAGGTCGGCGAGCACCCGGTTCGGGGTGTCCACCAGGAATCCGGTCTCGACCGCGGCCCCTTCCGACGGCGGCATCAGCCGGGGCGTCCGCCCACGCGAGGCCCGGTCCGGGCCGGCCTGCGGCCAGTGCCTCAGCACCACCAGCAGCTGATCGGCGGGCCGGTCGAACCGGTGGGCGCGGCCCGCGGTCACCGGGTAGGCGCCCGCCGCCCTGACCGCCGTACGGGAGCCGCCGGAGATCTCGATGGTGCCGCGGGAGTCGAGGGTGAAGCGCACGGAGGAGAACTCCGGGCCGTCCGCCGAGACCTCGGCGGACGACGACGCGGCGCAGCCGGTGGCGAGCAGGGCGGCGATCAGGGTGGCGGCGCCTCCGGTCAGGGCCGCTGGGCGGCGGGGACGCGGGTGGCCGCGCGGGGCGTGGGAGCGCAGGTGGGAACTCATGGGACGGCCTCCGTCGTGCTCGTCGCGGCCGGGTCGGCCGCGTATGTCGACAGTGGACGCGTCAGCGGCCGTAGCCCATTCGGCATTTGGCGAATCCGGGGGTTCCCGGCGGTCGAAAGGCGTACATTCGCGGCAGGCGAGAACCGGCCCGGGAGGCCGAGATGACACCACCCTTCACGACGGCCGAGGCCCATCTGCGACGCATGGCGGACGTCCTGGCCGAGGCCCGGCAGGACGCGGACGGTGTGCCGCCGAAGTCCCTGCTGCTCGGGCTGCAACGGCTCGTCCCCTGCGACTCCGCCAGCTTCTGCGAGCTGGACATCCCGACCAGGCGGGCGCTCAACAGCCAGGAGACGGTGGCGGAGGAGTACGACTGCCCGATGGACGGGTACTGGCGCTGGCGCCACCAGCACCTCCAGTGCGTGCAGGTCTGCAAGCCGCACAACAGTCCCGAGACGACGCAGCTGACGGACTTCCTGCCGGTGCGCGAGCTGCGGAACCTGCCGATCTACACGGAATTCCTCGAGCCGTACCCCTGCATCGCGGACATCGCCCTGCCCACCGCGCCGGGCCGCACCCGTGTCTTCCAGTTCTTCCGCACGGGTTCCAAGCCCTTCGCCGACTACGAGATGACGACGCTGACCCTGCTGGCGCCGCACATGTACGCGATCTACCGCGAGGCCGCCCGGCGGCGCCGGCCCCCGGTCCGGCTGACCCCGCGCGAGCTGGACGTCCTGCGCTGCGTGGCGCGCGGGCTCACCACCCCGCAGATCGCCGAGCAGCTGGTGGTCTCGCGCAGTACCGTCCGCAAGCATCTGGAGAACAGTTTCCGCAGTCTCGGGGTCTCCAGCCGGACCGCGGCCGTCGCCCGGGTGTTCCCTGAGCCAGACTGAGAGCCGTACGGGATCGAGTCGCGACTGAGTGACAAAGGAGTCTGCTCATGGACATGACCCTCGAAGTGATCCTTCTGCCCGTCTCGGACGTGGACCGGGCCAAGGAGTTCTACCAGGACAAGGTCGGCTTCCACGTGGACCTCGACGGCGAGGTGATGGAGGGCGTGCGGATCGTGCAGCTGACGCCGCCGGGCTCGGGCTGTTCGATCGCGCTGGTCGACGGGTTGCAGATTCCGACCGGGACGCCGCAGCCGGGGACGTACCACGGCATGCAGCTGTGCGTGCAGGACGCGAAGGCGGCCTACGACGAGCTGACCGCGCGCGGGCTTGAGGTCAGCGAGCCGGTGCAGTTCGCGCCGCAGGACGGGGCGACGTTCATGTACTTCAAGGACCCGGACGGGAACGGCTGGGCGATCCAGGAGTACCGGAAGCGGGCCACCGAGCCGCTGCACCAGGTACTGGCCCAACTGGCGGCGTTGCAGGAGTAGTTCACCGCTGGCAGGAGTGATTCGCCACCAGCAGTAGTTCACCACTTCTTCATCCTCTGGGTTGGGAGCGGTGGGACGCGGGCATTTTGGCGTGTGCATGCTCTGTCCGCACCGTCACCCCCGTCCTCCCCCCACCCGGAGGTTGAAGTGTCCGGCAGTGAAGAAACATCCGGCAGTTCCAGTGGCTCCGGCAGCTCCGTGTACCGCCGTGGCTCCGTGTACCGCCGCAGCCGCGCCCTCGTCGCGTCCGCGCTCGCCTTCTCGGCAGCCGCCGTCGGGGTCTGGACCGGGTTCGGCGGCACCTCGACCGCGCATGCCGCGACCGGGGTGCCGACCCCGGACCACGTCGTCGTGGTGGTGATGGAGAACCACGCCTACAGCCAGGTCATCGGCTCCTCCAGTGCCCCCTACATCAACTCGCTCGCGACCGGCGGCGCCGCCCTCACCCAGTCGTACGGGATCACCCACCCGAGCCAGCCGAACTACTTCGCGCTGTTCTCCGGCTCCACCCAGGGGATCACCAGCGACAGTTGCTACACGGCGGGCTTCTCCTCGGCTGCGAACCTCGCCTCCGAGGTGACGGCGGCGGGCGGCAGTTGGGCGAGCTACAACGAGACGCTGCCGAGCCAGGGTTCGACGACGTGCAGCAGCGGGAACTACGCGCGTAAGCACAACCCTTGGTTCGGCTTCTCCAACGTCGCGACGTCCACGGCCAAGACGTTCACGCAGTTCCCGACGGACTACACGGCCCTCCCCGACATCTCCTTCGTCACCCCCAACCTGTGCAGCGACATGCACGACTGCTCGGTGGCGACGGGTGACACCTGGATCAAGAACAACCTTGGCGCGTACGCCAGTTGGGCCAAGACCCACAACAGCCTCCTCGTCGTCACCTTCGACGAGGACAACCTGCTCAGCGGCAACCGCATCCCCACGGTCTTCTACGGCCAGCCGGTGAAGGCGGGTTCGACGTCCTCGACCACGTACAACCACTACAACCTGCTGCGGACCCTGGAGGACTCCCAGGGCCTGTCCACCCACGCGGGCAACGCGGCCTCGGCCGCCGACATCACCGGCATCTGGGCGTCCTGAGATGTACGTGGCGGACAGCCGCGCCAACGCCGGAAGCACCACCGCGAGTACTACGGGTACTCCGGCGCGGGTGTCCGCCGTCGTCGCCCCCACGGTCTTCGCACTCGGCGCGGTCAGCCTGATCACCGACGTGTCGTCCGAGATGGTGACCGCGGTCCTCCCGCTGTACCTGGTGACGGGCCTCGGCCTGTCCCCGCTGGGCTTCGGTCTCCTGGACGGCATCTACAACGGCTTCTCGGCCCTCGTCCGCCTGGCCGGCGGCCACCTCGCCGACCGGGGCGGCGGCCGGCACAAGTGGGTGGCGGGCGTGGGCTACGCCGTCTCGGCGGCCTGCAAGCCCCTCCTCCTCCTGGCCCACACCCTCACCCCCATCGGCCTGATCCTCGCCGCCGACCGCACGGGCAAGGGCCTGCGCACGGCACCGCGCGACGCGCTGATCTCCCTCTCCTCCACCCCGGAGAACCGGGGCCGTGCTTTCGGCGTACACCGCGCGATGGACACGGCGGGCGCGCTGCTCGGCCCGCTGGTGGCGTTCCTGATCCTCCGGGCGACGGTGGACGGCTACGACGCGGTGTTCACGGTGAGCTTCTGCGTGGCGGTGATCGGCGTGCTGGTGCTGGTGCTGTTCGTGCCGGGGTCGTCGTCAACTGCCGCGCCCCGCACGGAGAAGGCCGTACATCAGAAGGCCGTAGGTGAGAAGGCCGTACGCCCCACCCTCCGTGCCGCCTTCGCCCTCCTCGCCCGCCGCGACCTGCGCCGGATCACCGTCTGCGCGCTCCTCCTGGGCCTCGCGACGGTCAGCGACTCCTTCGTGTACCTGCTGCTGCAACGGCGGCTCGGCGTCCCCGACCGCTGGTTCGCGCTGCTGCCGCTGGGCACGGCGGCGGCGTTCCTGCTCCTGGCCGTACCGCTGGGCCGGCTAGCGGACCGTGTCGGCCGCTGGCGGGTGTTCCTGGCGGGCCACGGAGCCCTCCTCACGGCGTACACCCTCTTGCTGACGTCCTGGCACGGCACGGCCCTCCCCTACGCCGTCCTCCTCCTGCACGGCGGCTTCTACGCGGCGACCGACGGCGTGCTGATGGCGGCGGCCTCGGACAGCGTGCCGGAGGAACTGCGTTCGTCGGGGCTCGCGTTGGTGCAGACGGGCCAGGCGGCGGCGCGGTTCGTGTGCTCGCTGGGCTTCGGCGCGGCGTGGACGCTGTGGGGCGACCGTACGGCGCTCATAGCGTCGGCGGTGGCGCTGGCGGTCTGCGCGGTGTTCGCCCTGACGCTCCGCCCCGGCCGATCAGTTCTGGAGCCCGTCTCATGACCTTGCGCAACCGCGTCCTGGTCCTCGTCGCCGCCGTAGCCGCACTCGCCGTAGTGGCGTTGGCCTCGATACTGCACGCGTCGGCCCGAGCCGAGCGGCGGAACGAGATCCAGCCGGGCGGCCCGAAGATCACCGCGGGACGGATCACGCTCACCACACCCGGCACCATGGTGTTCCGCAACATGGCCTGGGGCCCGCACCGGGACGAACTCACCACGGTCCCGGCGTCCGACCCCTCCGGCCCCCGCACCGCCGCGCGCGTCAAGTGCCTGCGCTTCTACGCCAGTTCGGGCACGGGCGTCTGCCTCCAGGCGGTCCACGGCACGGTCACGGACACGTACCGCGCGCTGATCCTCGACGCCCACCTCAAGGAGACGGCCCGTTACGACGTCCCCGGCATCCCCTCCCGAGCCCGCGTCTCCCCCACGGGCCACTTCGCCGCGTGGACAGTCTTCGTGGGCGGTGACTCTTACGCGGGCACGAACTTCTCGACGCGGGCGGCGATCGTGGACACGAGGACGGGGAAACTGATCCCGACGTTGGAGTCGTTCCGGATCATCAAGGACGGCCACGCCTACCGGTCCGCCGACGTCAACTTCTGGGGCGTGACCTTCGCGTCGGACGACCGCACGTTCTACGCGACGCTGGCGACGAAGGGCAGCACCTATCTGGTGAGGGGCGACCTGCGCACGCGGACGGTCACCACCGTGCGCACGAACGTGGAATGTCCGTCCCTGTCCCCCGACGGCACGAGAATCGCCTTCAAGAAACGCGTCAAGGGCCTCCCGAAGGACGCCCCTTGGCACCTGTACGTCCTCAACCTCCGCACGATGCGCGAGACTTCGCTCGCCGAGCCGAGGAGCGTCGACGACCAGGCCGTCTGGCGCGACGACCACACGATCGTCTACGCCATGCCGGGTGACTACGGCGCCGACCTGTACAGCGTCCGGGCGGACGGCACGGGCAGGGCTCGGCGGATCAGCGGCGCGGCGGTGTCTCCGGCGTTCCTGAGGTAGCGCTCGACAACTGTGCGACGGCGTGGTGACGGGCGGGTGAACTATGCCCCAGCCGCAGGTCAGGCAATTGATTGGCCCCGGGAGGCGGGTGTCCGAACAACTCCCCGGCGTCGAATCTCGGTGTCAGACGCCCGGCGCACGCTGCCGGCGCACGACTCAGAGGAGACAAGGGTGACGGTCAACGCCGGCACGCGCCGTGGTGGAGATTCCGTGGTCGCACGGAAGAAGACAAGCAAGAAGTGGATGGGGCTGGCGACGCTGGCGCTGGCACCGATGGTGCTGCTCGCGTCCCCCGGAGTCGCCTCGGCGGCGAGCCAGGAGTGCCTTCAGAACTCGGAGAACTCGTCGCACGACATGGCCGGCAACTCGTCGACCGACCACCAGACGCAGTCGGTGAGTGTGCAGCAGGCCAACAAGACCTGGCAGGACTGGATATGGCGGGGCCCGACGTTCCAGTGCCCGTGGAACGTCCCGAGCTGCTCCTACGCCTGGCAGCAGTCGAAGACGACGGGGTGGCAGGCGTCGGTCGGTCTCAGCATCAAGATCCCGATCCCCAAGGTCGGCTCGTTCCTCGATGAGATCACCCCCTCCTACACCCGCAGCGGCTCCACCACCACCTCGTACACCTTCACGACCAACCTGAGCCCGGGACAGTTCGCCCAGCCGATCCAGGTCGTGCAGCGCCGCTGGACGCAGGGCGTCTACCAGGGCATCTACCACTCCACCGGCGCGAAGTGCCTGCCGAGCCCGACCAACCCGAACGGCAAGGCGTTCGAGTACACCTGGTCCCCGAACGAGCGCTGGGGCAGCTGGGCGACCAACCTCGAGGTCAGCGACTACGGGACGTACAACGTCTGGAAGTGATCAGTCGGCTTCCGCTGAGGCACCTGGCCGTTCGGCGAGGTGCCTCAGCGGCCCGAACACTTCCCGCCCCGACCGGACCGAGCAAGCCAAGCCCGACCAGGCCAACCCAGCCCAGCCCAGACCAACAGGACTTGATCTCCATGACGGTGCGTCGTCGTCTCTTCCGTGCTACCGCCGGTTCACTCACGCTGCTCGCCTGCGGTCTGCTGGCCGCGTGCGACAGCACCGCCCACTCCACGCAGTCGGCCGCGGCTACGGGTGCCACCACCACCGCGCCCAGCCCCACACCCTCGGTGAAAACGCTGCCGCCGTCGCAACTGTGCACCGTGCTGACCAAGGGCGTCGCCAAGAGGATCGTCCCCGATGCCCGGCTCGCGGCCCGGGTCAGCCCCAACAAGGGTGCCGCCCCGGACGTCTGCGACTACACCTCCGCCGACGGCCGCTCGACGCTGTCCCTCACCCCGGCCTCCCGCACCTACGCCGCGGAACTCTCCGCCGCCCACAACCTGGCCGCGAACCCGACCTCGGCCGGCATGCGCAACGTACGGGTCGACACGGTGAACGCCCTGGGCCGCCAGGCGTTCCGCGAAACCGCCTACCAGACCCAGTCGAAGCAACAGCTCACCTTCGTCGTGTGGAACGCGGGCACCCGAAACTGGGTCCTGACCTTCGCGACCGGCACCACTACCCCGACCACCGCGACCACCGCGTCGAACGACACGGTGGTCCAGGCCGCCCGCTCCATCACCACGAAACTGCCCACGGGCCAGTGAGCGTCCACCCGCGGAACCGGCTACCGCGCCGGCTACAGCACCGGCAAGTTCTTCCGCAGCTCAAACGCCGTCACCTCGGACCGGTACTCCTCCCACTCCTGCCGCTTGTTGCGCAGGAAGAAGTCGAAGACGTGCTCGCCCAGCGTCTCGGCGACCAGGTCGCTGCGCTCCATCAGGGTCAGGGCCTCGCCGAGGTTCTGCGGGAGGGGCTCGATGCCCATCGCGCGGCGTTCCGCGTCGGAGAGGGCCCAGACGTCGTCCTCGGCGCCCGGGGGGAGTTCGTAGCCCTCTTCGATGCCCTTGAGGCCCGAGGCGAGGAGGAGGGCGTAGGCCAGGTACGGGTTCGCGCCCGAGTCCAGGGAGCGGACCTCCACGCGCGCGGAGCCGGTCTTGCCGGGCTTGTACATCGGGACGCGGACCAGGGCGCTGCGGTTGTTGTGGCCCCAGCAGATGTACGAGGGGGCCTCGCCGCCGGCGCCTGCCGTGCGCTCGGAGCCGCCCCAGATGCGCTTGTAGGAGTTGACCCACTGGTTGGTGATCGCGGAGATCTCCGCCGCGTGCTTCAGCAGGCCCGCGATGAAGGAGCGGCCGACCTTGGAGAGCTGGTACTCCGAGCCGGACTCGTAGAACGCGTTCCGGTCGCCCTCGAACAACGACAGGTGCGTGTGCATTCCGCTGCCCGGGTGTTCCGAGAACGGCTTCGGCATGAACGTCGCCTGCACGCCCTGCTCCAGCGCCACCTGCTTCATGACCAGGCGGAACGTCATGATGTTGTCCGCGGTCGACAGCGCGTCCGCGTACCTCAGATCAATTTCCTGCTGGCCCGGTGCGCCCTCGTGGTGGGAGAACTCGACCGAGATGCCCATCGACTCCAGCATGGTGATCGCCTGGCGGCGGAAGTCCATGCCCACGTTCTGTGGGGTGTGGTCGAAGTAGCCGGAATTGTCGGCGGGCGTCGGGCGCGAGCCGTCCAGGGGGCGGTCCTTCAGGAGGAAGAACTCGATCTCCGGGTGGGTGTAGAAGGTGAAGCCCAGGTCGGAGGTCTTGGCGAGGGCGCGCTTCAGCACGTAGCGCGGGTCCGCGAAGGACGGGGAGCCGTCCGGCATGAGGATGTCGCAGAACATGCGGGCCGTGCCGGGGGCCTCCGCGCGCCACGGCAGGACCTGGAAGGTGGAGGGGTCCGGCTTGGCGATCATGTCCGACTCGTAGACCCGGGCGAAGCCCTCGATCGCGGAGCCGTCGAAACCGATGCCCTCGTCGAAGGCCTGTTCCAGCTCGGCGGGGGCCACGGCGACGGACTTGAGGAAGCCCAGCACGTCCGTGAACCACAGCCGTACGAACCGGATGTCGCGCTCCTCCAACGTCCGGAGCACGAACTCCTGCTGCTTGTCCATCTTCCGCTTCCCCATCCTTGCTGGTCAGGCCGCCTGTCCTCGTACCGCAGGAGGCGGTCGGGCACCTGAGCATCCCACCACAACACCATTTCGTGCGCGTTGCCGACCATGATCGACCGGACGATCTCCGGCTGAACGCCTCGCGTACGGCAGGTGTCGGGTGTTGTTGCCCATCTTCTGACCATCTTGCCTGCTCGGACTGACATTCGTAATGCCTGGTCCGGGGGTGACCCCGGTGTTCCCCCGACTTTCCTGTGGGCGCCCTACGAGAACGTGTTCCTCCCCACTACGATCAGCAGGGCCCGACCGTCTCGTCCTGTCCCGTCCCTTCCCCCAAAAGGACATACATCTCATGGGTTCCGCCAAGAACACCGGCACCGCGGCGCGCAAGGCCCGCATCGAGGAGATGCGGCGCGCCGAGCAGTCGCGCGAGCGACGCGCCCGGATCGTGAAGATCGCGGCGAGCACGGTGGTCGTCGCCGGTCTCGTCGTCGGCGGGGTCGCGGTCGTACACGCGCAGTCCGGCAAGAAGGACAGTTCCGCGAGCGACTCCAAGAACTCCGCCTCGGGTCACTTCGTCGCGGGCACGGACGGTGTGAACACGTGGAAGGGCACGCTGGGCCGCACCCACGTCAGCGGCACGGTGAACTACCCGATGCGCCCGCCGGTCGGCGGCAACCACAACCCGGTCTGGCTGAACTGCAACGGCGACGTCTACACCAAGTCCGTCAAGGACGAGAACGCGGTGCACGCGCTGGAGCACGGCGCGGTCTGGGTGACGTACAACAAGAAGGCCCCGGCGGCCGACGTGAAGGCGCTCGCGACGAAGGTGAAGTCGACGCCGTACTCGCTGATGAGTCCGTACGACAGCCAGAAGGACCCGATCATGCTGTCGGCGTGGGGGCACCAGCGGACCGTGAAGAGCGCGAGCGACCCGGCCGTGAACTCGTTCTTCGAGAAGTTCGTGCAGGGCAGCCAGACGCCGGAGCCGGGCGCCGCGTGCACGGGCGGGCTGTCGCAGTGAGGTCCGCGGCTCTGATCGCCGGGGCCGCGGCGACGGCGCTCGTCGCGGCCGGAGCGATCACGTACGCGGTCGCCGAGGACGGTGGCGGTTCCAGCGACAACTCCCCTGCCCCTACGGCCGATTCGGCCGACGCGGGCTTCGCGCGGGACATGGCGGTCCATCACCAGCAGGCCGTCGAGATGTCGTACATCGTGCGCGACCGCACGAAGAACGTGGAAGTACGGCGCCTTGCATACGACATCGCGCAGACGCAGGCCAACCAACGGGGCATGCTGCTGGGGTGGTTGGACCTGTGGAACCTTCCGAAGGTGTCGGCCGACCCGCCGATGACCTGGATGGGCATGGGCGACATGGCGTCCGGCAAGGACGGCGCGCTGATGCCGGGGATGGCGACCAACACCGAGCTGAAGAAGCTGAACACGCTGAGCGGCAAGCCCGCCGAGGTGTTCTTCCTCCAGCTCATGACGGACCATCACAAGGGCGGTATCCACATGGCCGAGGGGTGTGTGGAGAAGTGCCGGGTGGGGGTGGAGAAGAGGCTCGCGCAGGGGATGGTCGACGCGCAGCAGTCGGAGATCCAGTTGATGGCCGACATGCTCAAGGAGCGTGGCGCAAAAGCGCGTTCGTAAAGCATCCCTGGTCGTTCGTTACACGCCCGTAAGGAAAAAAGCCCCCAATTCACCCTGGGTGGCGGTTCCTTGGGCTTCTCTTGACTTTTGCGTTCCCCTGGCATGAACGGTTCATCGAAAGAGTGGCCCCCACGTGTGATCCATCCACGGGCCTTCCCGCCGCGGGTTCCGTAGGGATCGACGACGACCAACCACTCCATGCGTCGAACCGCATAGCAGGGGGTTTTATGAGATCCAATCGCGCCACCATGCGCGCCGGCGTGAGCATGGCAGCGACACTGCCCATGATCGCCGGTGCACTGGCGCTCGGCATACCCGCGGCGCACGCCGCGGACAGCCCGGGCCGGGACACGCTCGCGGGCACCAAGCCCGCGTGGGCGACGGCCAAGGCGGACAAGGGAGCGACCTCCGACAGCTCCAAGGTCTCCGCCCGGGTCTACCTCGCCGGCCGGGACGCCTCCGGCCTCGCGGCGTACGCCAAGTCCGTCTCGGACCCGAGTTCGGCCCTGTACGGCAAGTACCTGAGCGCCGCTCAGGTGCAGCAGCGCTTCGGCGCCACGACGGCCCAGGTGACCGCCGTCAAGTCCTGGCTGAAGTCCGCCGGGCTGAAGGTCACCGGCACCACGCAGCACTACGTCACGGTCTCCGGTGACGTGGCGGCGGTCGAGAAGGCGTTCAGCACCTCGCTGCACAACTACTCGAAGGGCTCGAAGACCTACCGCGCCCCGTCGAAGACGGCCTCCGCGCCGGACAGCCTCAACGGTGCCGTCCTGACCGTCACCGGTCTGGACAACGCCCCGCACACGGCGAGCCACGACGACGCGCTGCCGGGTCCGACCGCGGCGTTCAAGAACGCCGGGCCGTTCTCCTCGTACTACGGCTCGAACACGGCGACCACCCTGCCGTCCGCCTACGGCAAGAAGATCCCGTACGCGGTCCAGGGCTACACCGGCAAGCAGCTGCGCGCTGCCTACGGTGCGGGCAAGTACACGGGCAAGGGCGTGCGCGTCGCCATCACCGACGCCTACGCCTCGCCGACGATCGCCTTCGACGCGGCCACCTACGCCAAGGCTCACGGCGACAAGAAGTACAGCACCAGCCAGCTCAAGCAGGTGCTCCCCTCGGACTACACGCAGACCGAGGCCTGTGACGCGTCCGGCTGGTACGGCGAGGAGACCCTCGACGTCGAGGCCGTGCACGCGGTGGCGCCGGACGCGGGCATCACGTACGTGGGTGCCGCGTCCTGCTTCGACGACGATCTGCTCGACTCGCTCAGCAAGGTCGTCGACAACCACCTGGCCGACATCGTCTCCAACTCGTGGGGCGACATCGAGGCCAACCAGACCCCGGACCTCGCGGCCGCCTACGACCAGGTGTTCCAGCTGGGCGCGGTCGAGGGCATCGGCTTCTACTTCTCCTCCGGTGACAACGGCGACGAGGTCGCCAACACCGGTACGAAGCAGGTCGACACCCCGGCCAACTCGGCGTGGGTGACGGCGGTCGGCGGAACCTCGCTGGCGGTCGGCAAGGGCGACAAGTACCTGTGGGAGACCGGCTGGGGCACCGAGAAGGCCTCGCTGTCCGCGGACGGCAAGAGTTGGACCAGCTTCCCCGGCGCCTTCACCTCGGGCGCGGGCGGCGGCACCAGCAAGACGGTCGCCGAGCCCTTCTACCAGAAGGGTGTCGTCCCGAAGGCGCTCGCCACGGCCAACAGCGCCGCCGGCAACCGCGTCGTCCCGGACATCTCGGCGATCGCCGACCCGAACACCGGTTTCAAGGTCGGCCAGACGCAGACCTTCCCCGACGGTTCGGAGCAGTACAGCGAGTACCGGATCGGCGGCACCTCGCTCGCCTCCCCGGTGATCGCGGCGGTCCAGGCCCTGGCCCAGGAGGCGCGCGGCGGCAAGGCGATCGGTTTCGCCAACCCGTCGATCTACGCCAAGTACGGCACGAAGGCCTACCACGACGTGACCGACAACCCGACGGGCTCCGGCCTGGCGGTGGCGCGCGTGGACTTCGCCAACAGCGTCGACGCCACCGACGGCCTGCTGACCTCGGTCCGCAGCCTCGGCAAGGACAGCTCGCTGTCCGCGGTGAAGGGCTACGACGACGTGACCGGCGTGGGCACGCCCGCGAACGGCTACGTCGAGTCGTTCAGCCGCTCGCAGGGTCACCACTGACCCCGTAGCGGCAGCAAGTAGTCACCTGTAATGGGGTGGCGTGGGGTGCACCACACCTCGCGCCACCCCATTGCGTCGCCCTGACGATTACGGGCGATTACAGTGGACCCCGTGCCTCCACTGAACTTCTGGTCGATCTATCAGCACGGCTTCGCCCGCGTCGCCGCCTGCACGGGCCACACCGTGATCGCGGACCCGCACGCCAACGCCGAGGCCGTCCTGCGCCACGCCCGCCGGTGCGACGAGGAGGGCGTCGCCGTCGCCGTCTTCGCGGAGATGGGCCTGTGCGGCTACTCCATCGAGGACCTGCTGCTCCAGGACGTCCTCCTGGACCAGGTCGAGGAGGCGCTCCAGGAGGTGGTCACCGGCTCGGCCGAGCTGCTGCCGGTCCTGGTCGTCGGCGCCCCGCTGCGCCACCGCAACCGGATCTACAACTGCGCGGTGCTGGTGCACCGGGGCCGCGTCCTGGGCGTCGTACCGAAGTCGTATCCCCCGAACTACCGCGAGTTCTACGAGCGCCGGCAGATCGCCGACGGCGCGGACGAGCGCGGCGGTTCGATCCAACTCGGCGGCGAGAGCGTGCCGTTCGGCGTGGACCTGCTGTTCGCGGCGCAGGACGTCCCGTCCCTCGTCCTGCACGCGGAGATCTGCGAGGACATGTGGGTGCCGGTGCCGCCGAGTGCCGAGGCCGCCCTCGCGGGCGCGACGGTCCTCGTGAACCTCTCCGGCAGCCCGATCACGGTCGGCCGCGCGGAGGACCGCAAGCTGCTCTGCCGCTCGGCGTCCGCCCGTTGCCTCGCCGCGTACGTCTACGCGGCGGCCGGCCTCGGCGAGTCGACCACCGACCTGTCCTGGGACGGCCAGGCGATGGTCTACGAGAACGGCGCGCTGCTGGCCGAGACCGAACGCTTCCCGCTGGGCGACGAGTACGCGGTCGCCGACGTGGACCTGGACCTGCTGCGGCAGGAACGGCAGCGGATGGGCACGTTCGACGACAACCGGCGGACCCATCGGGCGCGTACGTCCGACTTCCGGACTGTGGGTTTTGAACTCGCCCCGCCACTAACCGACTTGGGACTCCGCCGGCGCCTGGAGCGCTTCCCGTTCGTGCCGGCCGACGCGGAGCGCCTCGCGCAGGACTGCTACGAGGCGTACAACATCCAGGTCGAGGGCCTTCAGCAGCGGCTCGCGGCGATCGGCGGCCCGAAGGTGGTCATCGGGGTCTCCGGCGGCCTCGACTCGACGCACGCGCTGATCGTCGCGGCCCGCGCGATGGACCGTGCGGGGCGCCCGCGCAGCGACATCCTGGCGTGGACGCTGCCCGGTTTCGCGACCAGCGACCACACCAAGGACAACGCCCACGCGCTGATGCGGGCGATCGGCGTGACCGCCGCCGAGCTGGACATCACGCCGACGGCACGGCTGATGCTGAAGGAGATGGACCACCCCTTCGCCTCCGGCGAGCCGGTGTACGACATCACCTTCGAGAACGTCCAGGCCGGCCTGCGCACGGACTACTTGTTCCGCCTCGCCAACCAGCGCAACGGCATCGTGCTCGGCACCGGTGACCTCTCGGAGCTGGCGCTCGGCTGGTCCACGTACGGCGTGGGCGACCAGATGAGCCACTACAACGTCAACTCCGGCGTACCGAAGACGCTGATCCAGCACCTGATCCGCTGGGTCGTCAGCAGCGACCAGTTCGACGAGGAGACCGGCAAGATCCTCACCGCGATCCTCGACACGGAGATCAGCCCGGAGTTGGTGCCGGGCGAGGAGATGCAGTCCACGGAGTCGAAGATCGGGCCGTACGCACTGCACGACTTCACGCTGTTCCACGTACTGCGGTACGGCTTCCGCCCGTCGAAGATCGCGTTCCTGGCGTGGCACGCGTGGCACGACGCGGAGGGCGGGGCATGGCCGCCGGGCTTCCCGGAGGCCAAGCGCGTCGCGTACGACCTGCCGGAGATCCGGTCCTGGCTGGAGGTGTTCTGCCGGCGCTTCTTCGGGTTCGCGCAGTTCAAGCGGTCGGCCATGCCCAATGGGCCGAAGGTCTCGGCGGGGGGTTCGCTCTCGCCCCGGGGGGATTGGCGGGCACCTTCGGACGGGTCGGCGACGGCTTGGCTGCGGGATCTGGCTCGGTTCGACTAGGGCAGCTGGCGCGGTTCGACTAGAGCAGTTGGGGGCGGTGGAGGTCAGGTGCGGTCGCCGCTGCTGGGCAGTTGGTCGAGTGTGGCGAGGAAGTCGCGGAAGGCCCGGTCGGTGCGGGTGGTGTCGCCGGTGGCGTCGAGGTCCATGAGGAGACCGCGGATGACGGCGAGGGCGAGCGTCGCCAGCTCCGGCCGGCCGATGCTCCGCAGCCCGTCTTCTAGCGGCCCGAGCCAGTCGGTCGTCGCGGTGCGCCGGAAGTCGGGCCACAACTGCCGCACCGCGCTCGGGTGCAGCTGACTGAACATCCGCAGATACGGCCGCCCGCCCGAGCCGGTGATCGAGGTCCAGGCGCGATCCAGGGTGACGGTGTAGGGCTCGCCGGGCCGTACCCGCAGGAGGTCGCCGAAGGTGTCGAGCTGGCGCCGGCGCGCGCGTCCGAGGACGGCCCGCAACAGGGCGTCGCGGGTGCCGAAGTGATAGATCAGCATGCGGGCCGAGGTACCGGTGGCGGTGGCCAGCGGTTCGAGCCGGTCCGGGAGACCGTGTGCGAGGGCGTGGTCGGCGCAGGCGTCGAGGAGCCTGTCCTTGATGTCCGGCTGCGGTCGTCTGCCCATGCCGACACTTTTTCGCGTAACTGCGGCTACGTCTACCGTTGATCGAAAGACGGTCGAGGCAGACGCAGACGTGGGTGGAGGCAGCGATGAGGGTCGTGTTCGTGCACGGGGCGTGCGTGCGGGACGGGTCGTGGTGGTGGCATCGCACCGCCGAACTCCTCCAGGAACAAGGGGTGTTGAGCGTGACTCCGGCCCTGCCGAGCTGCGGGGAGACGGACCTGCCCGCGGGCACCGGCGGTCCGGGACTGCCCGAGGATGTGGCCGCCGTGCGGCAGGTGCTGCTGGACACCGACGAGCCGACCGTCGTCGTCGCCCACAGCTACGGCGGCATCGTCGTCTCGGAAGCCGCCGCGGGCGTCGGATCGGTACGCCACCTGCTGCTGGTCTCCAGCTACCTGCCCGAGGTCGGGCAGAGCCTGTCGGAGTTCGGGGACGGCGGCCCCGCCCCGTTCCTCGACGTCGACCCCGACACCGGCACCTTCGGTGTCCGCCCCGAACTGCTCGTGGACACGTTCCTTCAGGACTGCGACCCCGAGGACCAGGCCGAGGCGGCGAATCACCTCGCCCGGCAGAGCGTGCGGGTCACCGGAGAGCCGGTCAAGGCGGCCGCATGGCAGCAGGTGCCCTCGACGTACCTCGTCTGCGCCCAGGACCGGGGCACCCCGCCACGCCTCCAGCGCGAGTACGCCCGCCGGGCCGGCAGCGTGGTCGAACTCGACGCGGGCCACCATCCGTTCCTGTCGCGGGCCGCGGCGGTCCGGGATCTGGTGCTGGGCCTTTGACGGTCGGCGCGGACCGGTCGCGCCGGGCCGGGCCCGCGGTGACACCCCAGGGGCTCGGCCGGCAGCATCCGCCACTACGGTGGGCCGATGGCGTCGATCAAGCAGTTCCAGGTCACCTTCGACTGCGCGGAGCCCGAGCGCGTCGCCCGTTTCTGGTGCGAGGTGTTGGGATACGTCGTGCCGCCTCCGCCGGAGGGGTTCGCCTCGTGGGGCGATTTCGATCACTCGCTGCCGTCCGAACGTCAGGGTTCGGCGTTCGCGTGCGTCGATCCCTCAGGGGTGGGCCCGCGACTGTTCTTCCAGCGTGTTCCCGAAGGCAAGGCCGTCAAGAACCGGGTTCATCTCGACGTGCGGGTCGGCACCGGGCTCGTGGGTGAGGAGCGCCTCGCCGCGCTGGAGGCCGAGTGCGCGCGGCTGCTCGCGCTCGGCGCGGTACGCGTACGCCTCCTGACCGCCGACGGCTACAACGAGTCGTGCCTGGTGATGCAGGACGTCGAGGGCAACGAGTTCTGTCTCGACTGAGGGGACGTGACAGTCGGACGGGGTTGTTGCCCGGCGTCGACGGCAGTGGTCGTGGCGAGGTGCCCGCCCCGCCGGTCAGAAGGTGAACCTTCCAACTGACCGGGACGGGTTGGCGGGTGGGAGGAGTCAGGGCTGTAGTGCCGGGGCCTGTTCGGGGACGTGGGCTGCGACCACGCGTTCGCGGCCCGGTACCGCTCGGTGCCGGTCCACTGTCGCCGCCGTGGCGGCAACTCCCAGTCCCAGTACCGCCAGCACCGCGCCGGCCAGTGCGGGGGACGTGGCGCCGAAGCCTGCCGCCAGGGCGAGGCCGCCGATCCAAGCGCCGCCCGCGTTCGCCAAGTTGAACGCCGCCTGGTTTGCCGACGACGCCAACGACGGGCCTGCCGACGCCTTCTCCATCACCATCAGCTGGAGCGGGGAGCCCGTCACGAACGCCGCCGTGCCCAGGAGGACGACCGCCAGTGCCGCCGTCCACTCCGTCGTCATCAGGAGCGGGAACAGGGCCAGGACGACGGCCAGGGACGTCAGGCCGCCGAACAGGGTGCCCCGGAGGGAGCGGTCCGCCAGGCGGCCGCCCATCAGGTTGCCCGCCGTCGCGCCCACGCCGAACAGGGCCAGCAGCAGCGTCACGCTGCCGTCGGCGAAGCCCGCCGCGTCCGTGAGCATCGGGGTGATGTAGCTGTACGCCGAGAAGAGCGCCCCGAAGCCGGCCACCGTGGTGCCGAGGGCCAGCCACACCGGGAGGGAGCGGAGAGCCGCCAGCTCGCCGCGCAGGCCCACCTTCGGGGCGTGCGCGTGGTCGTGCGGGATCAGCAGGGCCAGCGACGCTATCGCCACCAGGCCGATCACGCTCACACCGAGGAACGTGGCCCGCCAGCCCAGGTGCTGGCCCATCAGCGTGGCCGCCGGTACGCCCACGACGTTGGCGACCGTGAGGCCCAGGAACATCAGGGAGACGGAGCGCGCCTTGCGTTCGGGCGCGACCATCGTCGTAGCGACCACGGCTCCTACGCCGAAGAAGGCGCCGTGCGGCAGGCCGCTCAGGAAGCGGGCCGCGAGGAGGTAGTCGTAGTTCGCGGCGAAGGCCGAGAGGACGTTGCCCGCCACGAACAGGGCCATCAGGCCGATCAGGACCGTGCGGCGGGACAGGCGGGCGGTGACCGCCGCGAGCAGGGGGGCGCCGATGACGACCCCCAGCGCGTACGCCGAGACCAGGTGACCCGCCGTGGGGATCGAGACGTGCAGGTCGTCCGCGACCTCGGGCAGCAGGCCCATGATCACGAATTCGGTGGTGCCGATACCAAAAGCGCCGACGGCCAGAGCGAGCAGGGCCAGGGGCATGGAAGTGCCTGTGCCTTTCGAGGGAGAGCGGAGTTCCGTACTACCGAGCTTAAGTTCAGTTACGGAACAAAGACTCCCAGGCCCGCTATTCCACGCGGTTAAGAACTCGTGTCGAGGTTCACACGGGCCGCGATCGGGAGATGGTCGCTGCCCGTCTTCGGGAGGGTCCACGACGACACCGGCTCGATGCCCTGGACCATGATCTGGTCGATCCGCGCCATCGGGAACGACGCCGGCCAGCTGAACCCGAAGCCACTGCCCGCCGCGCCCTGCGTGGAGCGCATCTGGGAGGTGACGGCGTTCAGCGAGCGGTCGTTCATCGTGCCGTTGAGGTCGCCGAGGAGGATCTTCCGCTTGAGCGGCTCGGCGGCGATGGCCTCACCGAGCGCGTCGGCGCTCGTGTCGCGCTGCCGGGCCGTGAAACCGGCCTCGATCTTCACCCGCACCGAGGGGAGGTGGGCGACGTAGACCGCGATCTGTCCCTCGGGGGTGGCGACCGTGGCGCGCATCGCGCGCGTCCAGCCCAGCTTTATGTCCACGGCCTTGATGCCGCTCATCGGGTACTTGCTCCACAGCCCGACCGTGCCCTCGACCGAGTGGTACTTGTAGGTTGACGCGAGTGCCTTCTCGTACGTCGGGACCGCCGAGGCCGTCAGCTCCTCCAGGGCGACGACGTCCGCGCCGGAGGCGGCCACGTCACGGGCCGTACCGGACGGGTCGGGGTTCTCCGCGTTGACGTTGTGCGTGGCCACCGTCAGATCGCCGCCGGTGCCGGTCTTATCGCTGAGGAGCAGCCCGCCGAAGAGGTTCAGCCACACGACCGTCGGGAGTACGACGGCGATGAGCGCGGTCGCCGACCTGCGGACCAGGCCGAGGATCAGGAGCACCGGGATCATCAGCCCGAACCAGGGCAGGAACGTCTCCGTGAGGCTGCCGAGGTTGCCGATCCGGTTCGGGATGCGTGAGTGCAGCAGCATGACGAGGGAGAGCAGGATCGCCAGTGCGGCGAGGATCAGGCCCCGGCGCCAGATCCGCGGGTCGCCCCGCCAGCCGCCGGTCAGTCTGTTCCACAGGCGCCGAAGCCGGGATCCGCGCGGCTCGTCCCCCGAGCCGCCGTCGTCCGTCTCCGTCACATACGCCTGCTGTGCCATACCGTCGCCTCACTACCTGCCGTGCACACCATCGTCCCCGCGCCTACGACCCTAGGGGATGATCGGTTCCGATCCGCCGTCCCATGACGGCCGTACGGGCACGAGGACGAACAAGTCGGTGTCCGAAGTTCCGAACACGCGCGGCGGCAGCGCCTTCTGTGACGGAACGCGCACATTCGGACGGGTGCTCAGATCTCGGTCCTGACGGGCCGTAGGGCCACCAGCACGGTGTCGACGAGGAGTTCCGACAGGCCCTCGGGGAGGTCCGCGTCGAAGCGCATGACGGTGCGCAGGAGCATCGGGCCGACCAGCATGTCGTTCATCAGCTCGGCGTCGATGTCGGTGCGGAGTTCGCCGTTCTCCTGGCCGCGGCGCAGGAGGTCGACCTGCTTGCGGCGGCGGGGTTCCACGACGGTCGCGTGGTAGGCGGCCCACACCTTCGGGGCGCTCTTCATCTGCGCGTACACGTTGTGCAGGAGTGCCGAGGACCGGGTCATCAGGCCGCGCTGGCGCAGCTGTTCCATCATGGCCACGAGGTCGTCGCGCAGGGAGTCGCCGGGCAGTTCGGGGTCGTGCGGCTCGGCCTCGCGGACGACGTCGACGAACAGCTCCTCCTTGCCCGGCCAGCGGCGGTAGATGGTGGCCTTGCCGACTCCGGCGGTACGGGCGATGCGCTCGATGGAGAGTTCGGCCAGCGGCACGCCGTCCTCCAGGAGCTTCATCACGCCCTCCGTGATGGCACGTTCGACGGCCTCGCTGCGCGGGCGTCCCCTGGTGGGCGCGCACGGCCGGGTCCCGCTGTCGGTGCCATGGTCGTTGCCGGTGGCGGTGCCGTCGTCGGCAAGGCTCACTTCACTCCGTCCCTTCCGCTGTTCCCCCCGTTCCGTCTCGGGTGATTGTCGTCGCTACTCCCCTACGACGACCAACTCCTGCTCCTCCTTGCCCTCCTGAGGGACCGGAGGCCTGCCGGGCAGGAACAGGAACGCCACTACGGCGCCGACGATCGCGACGCCCGCGCCGCACAGCGCGGTGACGTGCATGGCGTGCAGGAACGCGTCGTTGGCCGGGGTGACCAGGGCCCTGCCCTGCGGGCCGAGCTTCGCGGCGACACCGAGGGTGGCCTCGATGGACTCGCCGGCGGTGTCCCTCAGGGCGGCCGGCACCGAGCCGAGCTTGCCCTCGATGCCGTTGCGGTACGCCGTGGACAGCACCGAGCCGAGGACGGCGATGCCGAGGGCGCCGCCGACCTGGCGGAAGGTGTTGCTCAGCGCGGACGCGGAGCCCGCCTTCTCGCGCGGCAGGGCCTGCATGATGACGACGCTGGTCGGGGTCATGACGTGCGCCATGCCCGTGCCCATGAGGAAGAAGATGACCTCCAGGACCCAGATCGGCGTGTCCGCGTCGAGGGTCGCGAAGGCGGCGAGCATCCCGGCGAGCAGCACGAGGCCGACGCCCGTCGTGGCCTTGTGGCCGAACCGGTCGACGACCAGCCGGGCCCGCGGCGCGAAGATCATCTGCGCGGCGGCCAGCGGCAGCATCAGCAGGCCGGTCTGCAACGGTGAGTAGCCGCGCACGCTCTGGGTGTAGAAGACCGAGAAGAAGGTCACGCCCATCAGTGCGAAGAAGACCAGGCCCATGGCGGCGATCGCGGCCGAGAACACCTTGTTCTTGAAGTACGTGACGTCGATGGAGGGGTGGTCGCTGCGCTTCTCGAACCAGACGAACCCGGCGAGGACCAGGACACCGGCGATGATCGTCGACAGCACCTTGGGCGCCGTGAAGTCGGCCAGCTCGCCGCCCTCGATGATGCCGTAGACCAGCAGGACGAGGCCTACGACGGACAGGACGACGCCGACCGGGTCGAGGCGGCCGGGCTTCGGGTCGCGGGAGTCGGGGACCAGCCAGACCATCAGGGCGAGGGCGATCAGCACGATCGGGACGTTGATCAGGAAGACCGAGCCCCACCAGAAGTGGTCGAGGAGCACGCCGCCGGTGATCGGGCCGATGGCGATGGCGAGGCCGACGCCGCCGGCCCAGATGCCGATGGCCTTGGGCTGCTCGTCGCGCTCGAAGACGTTCATGAGGACGGCGAGGGTGGCGGGCATCACGAAGGCGGCGCCGAGCGCCATCAGGGCGCGGTAGCCGATGAGTTGGTCCGGCGAGCCGGACTCGGCGGCGAGCGCGGAGCCGATGCCGAACACGACGAGCCCGCCGAGCAGGACCTTCTTGCGGCCGATCCGGTCACCGAGCAGGCCGGCGGTGAACAGCAGGCCCGCGAAGACGAGGGTGTAGGCGTTGATCGCCCACTCCAGCTCGCTCTGTGTCGCGCCCAGGCCGGTCGGGGCCGGGGTGGAGATGGTCTTGATGGCGACGTTGAGGATCGAGTTGTCGAGCACCACGATGAGCAGGCTCAGCATCAGCACGCCGAGGATGGCCCAGCGGCGGCGGTGCACCGCTTCGGGTATCCGGGTGCCAGGGACGGGTGGAGTGGTCATGCGGTCCAGACTAGGGAACCGCGGACGCATTTCGATACGAGACCGTGCCGTATCGTAAATATTTTACTCAGGCCTTACGCATGCCCTCCCGCGTGATGTGGGTGACGGAGGTCCCTCTGGCCCTCCGTGGCACGAGGTGCCACCATGGAGGGGATCTGGGGACGCCGTAAGGGTGCCTCAAGATGACTGAAGGAGCCGTTGCAATGACGCAGCTTTCGGCTGCCCAGGCTGGGAAGAACAGCTCCTCCGACGGCGGCAAGACGCTGTACGGAGGCAAGGGCACACGCCGTATCACCGTTCGCGACATCGCCCTCGCCAAGGAACGCGGCGAGAAGTGGCCCATGCTCACCGCCTACGACGCGATGACCGCGTCCGTCTTCGACGAGGCCGGTATCCCGGTCATGCTCGTCGGGGACTCGGCGGGCAACTGCCACCTCGGGTACGAGTCGACCGTGCCCGTCACCCTCGACGAGATGGCCATGCTGTCCGCCGCGGTCGTACGGGGCACGAGCCGCGCCCTGATCGTCGGCGACCTGCCGTTCGGTTCCTACCAGGAGGGTCCGGTGCAGGCGCTGCGCTCGGCGACCCGGCTGGTGAAGGAGGCGGGGGTCGGCGCCGTGAAGCTGGAGGGCGGCGAGCGGTCGCACGAGCAGATCCGGCTGCTGGTCGAGTCCGGGATCCCGGTCATGGCGCACATCGGTCTCACCCCGCAGTCCGTGAACTCGATGGGGTACCGGGTGCAGGGGCGGGGCGAGGAGGCGGCTCAGCAGTTGCTTCGGGACGCGAAGTCCGTGCAGGACGCGGGCGCGTTCGCCGTCGTACTGGAGCTGGTGCCGGCGGAGTTGGCGGCCGAGGTGACTCGGGTGCTGCACATTCCCACGGTCGGGATCGGGGCCGGTGCGGAGACCGACGCGCAGGTGCTGGTGTGGACCGACATGCTGGGGCTGACGGGCGGGAAGATGCCGAAGTTCGTGAAGCAGTACGCCGATCTGCGTGCGGTCATGGGCAACGCGGCGAAGGCGTTCGCGGAGGATGTCGTGGGCGGAACGTTCCCGCTGGAGGAGCACTCGGTCCACTGACCGGGCCGGCCCACCTGGTCCCTGGCCCACCTGAGCCACCTGAGCCACCTGAGCCACCTGAGCCACTGCGGCACGATGGCAGCCCGCCGATCATCCCCCGTCGGCGGGCTGCCCCTTTCCCGCCTGCCGCCCGCCCCTCTGCCCGTACCCCATGATCCCGTCGTACCGCGGGGATCATGAACCGTCACGATCCCGCAGGCTCCGCGAGTCGACCTGAGTAGCGACGGGCTCACTGCAAGAGCGGGCAGAAATGTTCCAGATGTGCGCATCCGGCTTGGCGGCTGCGATTCCTCTCTAGCTTGACCGGATGCTCAAAGCGTTCCTCATCAACGTGCTCCCCGTCGTCATCGCCGTGATCGCCATCGCTGTTCCCACCTGGATCGGTGTCCGGCAGACGCGGATCAGCCGGCACGTGAACAATATTCAGGCGATGATCACCCTGCTCGACGAGTTCCGGTCAGCCGCGTTTCACGACCAGCACGACTACGTGTGCAACCGCCTTCAGCAGGAACACGACCCGAGCGAGGGAGTGCGCGGGCTTCCCGACGAGGCGAAGGCGGCCTTCTGCAATGTCGTGTACTACTACCAGTCCTTCGCCACCCTGACCGTCTTCCAGCTCGTGGACGAGGAGTTGTTTCTTCCGCTTCTACGTCACCGGATCATCCACGTCTGGAGGGCCACCCAGCCATTCGTGGAACGAGAGCGCGAGTTGCGGGGAAGCGACAGCTCATACCTCGCAGTGTTCCAGGAATTCGCCCACCGGACGGCCGAACTGCCCAGCACGTATATCCACGACCGCATTCTCGACACCCGGCGCAACCGGCGAAGGCTGTTCTCCTTCTGGACAAGCCGCCGTCGTTCCGCACCGGACGGCATGTGATCCGGGGCCGGCACAGCTACGGCAATACCGCTGCGGGTGGGTGGGCAAGGGCGGTGCGCAGCGGCCGTCGGTCAGGTGTCGGTGGCTGTCGGTGGGATGTAGGCGTTCTGTCGGTCGGGGCTGGCACTGTCGTTGCCATGACGCGAATCGACATGAATTCCGGCGGCACGGCCGTGTCCGTGCGGGGGCTGGTCAAGCACTACGGCGAGACCAAGGCGCTGGACGGCGTCGACCTGGACGTCCGGGAGGGCACCGTGATGGGTGTGCTCGGGCCGAACGGTGCCGGTAAGACCACCCTCGTACGGATCCTGTCCACACTGCTCGCCCCGACCTCCGGCGAGGCCACCGTCGCCGGCTACGACGTTCTGCGCCAGCCCCGCCAGCTGCGCCGGGTGATAGGCCTCACCGGCCAGTACGCCTCCGTGGACGAGAAGCTCCCGGGCTGGGAGAACCTGTACATGATCGGGCGGCTGCTCGACCTGTCCCGCAAGGACTCCCGGGCCCGCGCCGACGAACTGCTGGAGCGGTTCTCGCTGACGGACGCGGCGAAGCGGCCCGCCAGCACGTACTCGGGCGGTATGCGGCGGCGGCTCGACCTCGCGGCCTCGATGATCGGGCATCCGCAGGTGCTGTTCCTGGACGAGCCGACGACGGGGCTCGACCCCCGCACCCGCAACGAGGTGTGGACCGAGGTGAAGTCCATGGTCGGCGGCGGCGTGACCGTGCTGCTCACCACCCAGTACATGGAGGAGGCCGAGGCGCTCGCCTCCGAGCTGACCGTCGTCGACCACGGCAAGGTCGTGGCGAGTGGCGCCATCAATGAGCTGAAGGCGAGGGTCGGGGGGCGGGCGCTGCGCATCCGGCCCGCCGATCCGCTGCAACTGCGGCCGCTGGCACGGGCGTTGGACGAGCTGGGCATCACCGGACTCGCCACCGTCAGCGTCGACGTGGAGAGCGGCACGGTCCTGGTGCCGATCCTCAGCGACGAGCAACTGACCGCCGTCGTGGGCGCGGTGAGCGCCCGCGGCATCACCATCGCCTCCATCACCACCGAACTGCCCAGCCTGGACGAGGTGTTCCTGTCCCTCACCGGACACCGCGCCAGCGCCCCGCAGGACTCCGTGCCCACCCACGACCGCGAGGAGGTCGCCGTATGAGCGCCGTCGCCGTGAGCCCCGCCGACGTATCGGCGGCGGACCCCCGTATCCCGCTGCGCAACCATCTGCGCCACACCGGCGCGCTGATCCGCCGCAACCTGCTGTGGATCCGGCAGGACCCGGAGTCGATGTTCGACGCCATCCTGTTCCCGGTCATCTTCACGCTGCTGTTCGTGTACGTCTTCGGCGGCTCGATCGGGCAGTCGCTCGGCGGCGGGCAGGAGGCGTACGTGCAGTACGTCGTGCCCGGGCTGCTGGCCATGATGGGCATGAACATGGCCCAGGGCGTGGGCACCGGCTTCAACACCGACTTCCACACCGGGGTCATGGACCGGTTCCGGTCGCTGCCCATCGGGCGTGCCTCGGTGCTGATCGCCAAGATCTCGGTCGAGATGATGCGGATGCTGGTCGCGTCCGCCGTGCTGATGGTCGTCGGTGTCCTCGTCGGCTTCCACATCCACCACTGGCTCGGCATGTTCGCCGCGATCGGACTGTCCGCGGTGTTCGGCTCGGCCCTGATGTGGGTGTTCCTCACCCTCGGCGTGACCATGAAGAGCGCGCAGTCCGTGCAGGCCATGGGCTTCCTGGTGCTGATGCCGCTCCAGTTCGGCTCGTCGATCTTCGCGCCGACCGGGTCGATGCCGGGCTGGCTCCAGAACTTCACCGACTACAACCCGCTGTCCGCCCTGGCCGACGCGGCCCGCGGCCTGATGGTGGGCGGCCCGGTCGCCCACGGCACGCTGCTGACGCTGGCCTGGTCGGTGGGGCTCACCGCGGTGATGGCCCCGATCTCGATCTACAAGTTCCGCACCAAGACCTGACCGCGCCGGGACGGACCACCACCAGTGGATACCGGTGGTGGTGGTACGTCCCACCGTACGTCCCACCGGTTCGCGTCAGCGTCGCACCAGGGCGGCGGCCTCCTGCACGGAGAGGCCGCCGCCTTCGGCGTACCCGGCCTCGCACGCCTCGAAGGTCTCGTCGCCGAGCGCGGCGCGGGCGTGCCGCTCGGCGTGGAGATACACCGCGCGTTCCATGGACGTGCTGACGTGCCCGGGCGGCAGCAGCGCCCGCGCCGCGACAAGACAGCGGACGCCGTCCCGCGCGCGGCCGCCGCCGTCGACCTCGGCGAGGCCGATCGCGGCGATGGCCAGGTACAGCGGGGTCATGTGCGGGGCGATGGCCTCGGACAGTGGGTCACCGGCCCGGTGCAGCGCCTGCCGGATCTTGTCCAGAGACTCCTCGTAGGCGCCGTCGAGCGCCTCCACCCAGGCCTCCGAGCCGAGGATGAACGCGTCGAAGACGACGAAGTGGGCGATCGCGAACTCCTCGCGCAGCAGCCGCAGTTGTTCGCGTGCCTCGGCTACCCGGCCGGTCATGCCGAGGTGGCCCGCGAGGAACATCCGGGCGGCGGGCATCGCCTCGTTGCCCAGGCCGTGCGGCTTCGCGATCACCTCGCGCAGCATGCGCTCGCCCCGCTCGGGCTCGCCGCCCTCGAGGAGCGCGCTGCCGAGCCGGGCGCCGAGCACGGCCGTCTGGCCGCGGGCGCCGAGCCGTTCGGCGTGTTCGATCGCGGCCTCGTAGTCGCCGGCGGCCGACTCGTACTCGCCGATGCGTTCCCGGGCCTCGGCGCGCGCCGAGAGCGCCTCGGCGGTGCCCCAGACGTCGCCGAGCCGGCGGAAGATCTCCAGCGACTCGTCGGCGTCCCGGGCCGCGTCGCCCGCCCAGTCGCTGCGGTTGGCGAGCAGGTTGGCGCGCATCTGAAGGGTGGTGGCGAGCTCCCACTCCATGCCGGGGGTGGCACGGCAGGTCTCGACGCCGGCATCGAGGATCACGGGCAGCCGGTCCACGCTGCCGGTCAGCATCACGGCGTAGAACCAGAGCATGCCGGGTGTACGGCAGGTCTGTGGGAAGCCGGGTTCGTAGACCTCGGTGATCAGGCGCAGTTTCTCCTTCGCCTCCGGGGCCTCCCAGGCCTCCAACTCCGTGTCCATCCAGCCCAGATGGGCGAGGTGGACGCCGCGTCGGGCCTCGTCGAGGAGTTCGCCGGTGAGCGGGGGCGGGACGTCGGTGCAGCGCTGCCAGACGGGGGCGGCGCGGCGGACGCCCAGCAGCCGTTGACCGTGGCCGCGAGCCCGTCCAGCGCGTCCTTCGTGGCGTTCGGATCGGCCGTGGAGTTGTTCTCGATGAAGGAGAAGACCTTCCAGCGCCCGTCCGCGGCCTTGG
>NZ_JBLTJC010000069.1:0-37623 GCF_048158785.1 Streptomyces colwelliae
CCCTCGGCTTCCGCTCCGACGATCCGCTGCCCCGGCTGCGCCTGCTCAGCGACCGGGCCCTCCAGGCGGCGGGCACGGTCTCCGGGACCGTGTTCGCCGACGCCGAGGAGAGCCAGTTCGCGGCGGGCCTCTACGTCACCCGCGATCTGGAGGAGGAACTGCTGGAGCGGCTGGACGCCGACGCGGTCACCCCCCTCGTGGTCGTCGGGGAAGCGGGATGCGGCAAGACCAGCATCCTCTGGAGCCTTGCCCGGCGCCGCTGCGGAACGCCCGCCGGGGAGGTGTTCTTCCTCAAGGCGACCTGGCTGGTCACCGGCCCGTCGGGGGCCGGCAAGGTCGACCCGGACACGCTGGTCGAGGCGATCCGGCAGGCGCGCGACGACGGGCGGACCGTGACGGTCCTGATCGACACCGTCGACGTGCTGGTCAACAACGAGGACGACTGGGTACGGCTGGTCACCGTCGTGCACGCCGCGAAGGACGCGGGTGCCGCGGTCGCCATGACGTCGCGAGTGACGGAGGCGGGCGAACTCCCCTCGGAGTGGCAGCGTCTCCGCCTGAAGGACTACGCCACCGGCGCCGGAGCCGGCTCGCACACCACGAGCGAGTTCGAGCGTGCGGTGCTCGCCCACAGCCGGTTCTTCACCAACGACGCCCAGCTGCGGGAAGACCTGATCAGCAGGATGCTGGCGATCGTCGCGCGGGACATCTCCCTGCATCCCCTGTGCCTGCGCCCGCTGACGCTGCGCATGCTGTTCGAGATCTACACACCGGGCCAGGTCCCCGACGTGGTCGACACCACCGGCCTGTACGAGACCTACTGGGACCACCGGGTGACCCGCGACCGCCGCTCCTGGGACCGCCGTTCCCGGGGTTCCGGAGCCGGCCGCTTCGACGACGGCCCCGATCTCGACCTCGATCTCGGCGATACGGCCATGGCGCTCGCGCTGGAGATGCTGCGGACCGGCCGCCCCGAGGCGTCGGTCGACCGCGTCCGGCTGCCCGCCACCCTCACCGCCGCACGGCTGAGGACGGAGGTGGAGCACCTTGAGGCACGCGGAGTGGGCCATGTCGCGGGCGGCGTCTTCCAGTTCTTCCACCAGACGTTCTTCGAGTACGCCGCGAGCCGTGCCCTCGTCCACGGGCGCGGCGCCGCCGGACTCGGCTCACTCGTCGAGCGGCTCCAAGTCCCCGACGGCGAGGACTACTTCCTGCTCGCCGTGCTGGAACAGGCCTGGCTCTGCGCGGACCGTACACAGGAGACCGCGGACGCCGCGACGGCCATGATCGGGCAGCTGCTGACGACCATCGCCGACGACCTCGACGACGAGCGCACCACCGTCCGCTACGGGCTGCGCCGCGCCGTGCTGTCGGTCTGCGCCCAGAGTTCCCTGCCGTCCCGGGCCATGCTGGCCGACCTGCTGCGCATCCTCGGTTCCCCGCGGCTGGCGCTGCCCGCCCTGCGGCAGTTCCTGGAACTCCTCCCCTCCCCGGGACGCCCGTACGAACCCCGGGACGCCTCCTGTCTCCAGACCGCCGCGGCCCGCGCGGACAACGCCTGGCTCGCCGTCCTGGAGGTGCTCGACCGCCTGCTGCCCCGCGACCCCGGGCAGGTCGTCAGCACCGTACGGATGTCGGGGCTCGTCGAGCGCGCGACCGAAGGCGGCCACGAACTGTCCACACGCGGCGAGTTCGCCTCCTTCCTCGTCAACCTCCTGCCCGCGCGCGCCGCGGACGCCTTCCCCTTCGTCAAGTCCGTCACGCGGGCCGCTCTCGAGGCCGAGAACTACCCGTATGTCGCCGAAGTCCTGGTGAGAATGGCCTCGTTGAGCATGCTCCACGGCGAGCCGCGGACGTGGGCCGACCGGGCGGACGAACTGCTCGGCGACATCACGGTGGCCTCCTCCGTGCTCATCAAGGCGCACGCCTCCGTCCAACTGCCGTATCTGCGCTCGCTGTCCTTCATCGACCTGGTCGACCGGCTCGCCGCGCTGGCACCCCGGTTCTCGGACGGCACCGGACCGACGACCGTGGACCGTTCGCTGCTCAACGCCCTTCTCATCGCCGCCTCGGACGTCTGCCCCGCCGACGCGGACCCGGCCCCCCTGGTCGGCCTCCTCGTCGAGGTCACCCGCAGGGAACGGATCGCCGATCTCTCCCGGGGCTCCCTGGTCCGCCTCCTTGACTCCAACTCCCCCGCCGGCCGGGCCGTTCGCGACCTCGCCGTCAACTGGCTGGTGCAGGGCATGCCGATCTCGGAGGTCTCCGAGACTCCCGAGGACTCCGAGACTCCCGAGGACCCCGAGGACCCCGAGGGGAAGGAACTCGCCTACACCCGCGCCAAAGTGGTCCGCACGGCGCTGGAACAGCTCGACCTGCCGCCGTACCGCGTGGCCGACGTGGCCGGACGCGCGGCCACCGCATGGCGGTCACCCGACGGGGACCCCGTCCAGGTCTGGCGGTCGGGCACGTGTCTGCTCCCGCTGCTGGTGCGTGGCGCGTACGCCGGCATCCCCGAGGCCCGCACCGCGATCGGTGAACTCCCGGGCGGGTTCGGCGTGAGGGGGCCGGACATCACGGCCTGGGTGGATCCGTACAAGAAACACCCCTCGACCGTCGAAGAAGCCGGGCTCATGATGGACCTGCTCCTGCGCATCGGCGAACTCCAGCATGCCAAACGGATGTTGGTGAACGGCGTGACCCTCGACGACGCCTCGCTGACCCGGCTCACCGCCTCGGCCGTCGAGGCCCTGCGCGCCGCCGTACCGCCCGTCCGCCCGAAGGGCATGAGTCCCCAGGCCCGTACGAGACTGAAGGCCCTGGCCGAACTGCTCGTCGTACTGCAACGGAAGTCCGGCTCCCTCAGCCTCCCCTGGGAAGAACTGGCAGGGTGGATCGACCGCGTCCCCGACCCGCTGGCCGTGGGCTGGCTCGTCGAACTCGTCGGAGCGGGGCTCGAGCGGAACCAGTACCCGGCCGAGGCCTCCCTGCGGCTGCTGCGCGCGCAGTGCGGCGCCGACGGCACGCGCGACGGCGGCACACTCGACTGCGTGAGTGAACTCGGCCGCAAGGCCCGCCTGTGGTGCGTGTGGTGGTACAGCGTCCACGGCACGGTCCCGGATGTTCCCGAGGCGCTCCGGCTGGCGTTCCACGAACCCGTCGACGCCCGCGCCGTCATCAAGCTGTGCAACTACGTCTTCACGGACCGGCGGAAGACCCCGCTCACCGAGGAGGAACGCACCGACCTCCTGCTCGACGTCGGCCGACGCGTACGGGCAAGCACCCTGGGCTCGGCACGGCGCAAGGACATCGCCCAGGCGTGGCGGGCGCCGATGTGGTCCTTCGTCCCGGACGGCAGCACGGACACACAGTTGCGGATCGTCCGCGAACTACCCCACCTGGACGATGTGTTCGCCGGGGATCTGCTCCAGTGCGTCCCGGTGAACCGCACGCCCGAGCTGCGCACCGCACTCAGGGAGGTGACAGGCCGCCCGGACCTCGGCGCCCGCCTCCAACGAACCGTGCACCAGCTCCTGGACCAGCACAAACGGAACTCCTCGGAGGGCGGCTGGCCCGACCTGTTCGCGGACCTGACCCGCAACGGGGGCTGACGGCGCGGGCGGGGACCCGCGGTGCCGATACGGCATGAGAACGGCTACCACCAGCCCAGAGAGGTTTCCCTCCCGTCCATTCTGGCTGTCCTCAGAGGGACTTCGCCGGGACTCTCCACATGGGCAGGCAGGTCGGTCGGAGCCGGTGTCGGCTCCGACCGATGCGCCTCAGGCCGGAGTGCCGCGCAGCACGGTGCCGGAGGTATGGGGATCGGTGTGGTCGATTTCCCCGGTGTCGGGCCGGGGGTGTCTACGGCGAGAGGCCGTCGCCGTCGGTCTGTTCAAGCAGCCGGATCTCGTCGGTGGGCAGGCGCTCCGCAGGCGTGAGCCGGGTGGTTCGGGCGGGCAGGAACCAGACGAGGGCGGCGGCGAGGACGCAGAAGCTGCCGGAGATCCACAGCACAACGGTGTAACCACCCACCGTGGGCTGGCCGTTGCCGCCGACATGAGCGGCCAGGACGGTAGCGGCGAGCGCGCTGCCCAGGGAGAAGCCGGTGAAGCGGACCACCTGGTAGAAGCCCATGGCGCTACCTGTCTCCCGGGCGGGGATCGCCTGCACGATCACACCGGGAATCGCGGCGAAGGTGGTGCCCAGTCCCACTCCCAGGACACCCGTCATGACGAAGGCCTGCCACAGGGCGCCATGGAAGACGGCGAAGAATCCGCAGCCCAGCGCGGCTATGAGGCAGCCCAGCGTCAGCACCGCCCGGATCCCCATGCGCGCCACCAAGGTCGGCAGGGTGCGGGAGCTGGTCAGCATGAAGAAGGACAGGGGGATGAGGACGAGGCCGGCCACGATGGCCGATGCGGAGAACCCGAATCCGCCCGAGCGTGGGGATTGCACGAACTCCGTCACCCCCGAAAGCACCATGTACATCGCGACGCCGAGCACCAGGGCGCAGGCATCGGCGGAGAGCACGGACGGATGGCGCAGCAGACGCAGTTGAACCAGCGGGTTCTCGGTGCGCAACTGCTGCACGGCCCATGCTGTGAAGAGCACCACTCCGGACGTCGACAGGCCGATGATCGCCGGCGAACCCCACCCCCACTGTGTCCTTCTGCCACCGCGACCAGCGTGGTGACCAGCGCCAGGACGAGCAGCGCGGTGCCGACCCGGTCGAGCCGGTCGGGGGCGCTGCGTCCCGCGTTCGACGGTACGACCGCGGCGACACAGATCAATGCGAGGCCGGACACGATCGCGCCGAACCAGTACGCGCCCGCCAGTCCCCACGTCTCGGCGATCACCCCGCTGATCGGGTATCCGGCGCCGAGGCCGGCCCCCGCCGATACCGACAGCAGCGCGATCATCGGCGCGACCTCGGCCTGGGGCAGTTCGTCCCGAGCGGTGGCCATCGCCAACGGCGCCAGCCCGAGCCCGACGCCTTGCAGTCCGCGGCCGACGAGCAACATCCCCAGGCCGCCTGCCAGCGCGGCCACGGCGCCGCCCGCCGTGACCACCGTCAGGCCGCCCAGCAGCGTCGCGCGCCGTCGTGGGCCGTCGCCGAGCCGGCCCAGGACCGGGGAACTCGCCGCGCCGACCAGCAGCGCCACGGTCAGCGACCACTGCGCCGTGCTCAGGGACTCATGGAATTCGCGAGCGACCGTGGGGATCAGCGGAGCGCCGAACGAGCTGATGATGCTGGAGACCAGCGTGGCCAGCACCAGCACCGGCCCGATCAGCGCGCTGCGACGCCTCTCGGTCATCACCGCGCCCCCTCGGTCCGCCGCGTGCCGATCAGCCGCTCGACAACCCCGCCCGCGCCGGTCAGTGGCACGATCTCGGCGTCTGCCGGGTCGAGCAACGTGCTCCGGAGAACCTGCGTGCCGTGCTCAGCGTCGTCCGGGTGCCCGCTGATCCGCCGGGTCAACACACGACCTATGCCCATGAGAACTCCCTGGAAGATGCGTGCGACTTGCACGCATCAACGTACGCTCATTCCGTGCGTTTCGCACGTATTATTGTTGGATGACGAATACGGCCTTGGCGCGGGACCTGGAGCAAGCGCTGGGACAGCTGCTGCTGCGGCGCAACCGGAGCACGCTCTACAACGCGGCCCTCGAATCGGCACCGCCGGGTGTCGATCGTCAGACCTACCCGGTGCTCAGCGGCCTGGCTCGGCTCGGACCGCAATCGGCGGCGCGGCTGGCCGACGAGGTCGGGATCGACCGATCCGGCGCAAGCCGCTATGCCGACCGACTCGAAGCCGCGGGCCTGCTCGAGCGCAGTCCCGACCCCAGCGACCGCCGGGCCACCCTGCTCAACTTGACGCCCAAGGGCCGCGCCGCAGTCACCGGGCTCCGCGACGCCCTGGCCCGGCACCTCGCGGACCGCATCGCGGACTGGCCCGACGGTCAGGCACAGGCGCTGATCGACGGTATTCGCCTGCTCATCGACACACCCCCGGGCTGACTCCTTCGGCCGTCGGCGCCGGACGGCACCATCCGTCCGTTCTCGTAACGATCACGATCGGCGCTTCTTCAGGCCCGGAACGTCGTCCAGCACTCAGCCGTGCAGCGCACGGTAGGCCGCGATCGCCCCTGGGTGCAGAGGGACGGCGCCGGTGCCGATGAGGCTGCGGACGTCGAGGAACTGGGTGCCGACGGCGTTGGGGGGAACGAGTTCGGTCGCGCGCTGGACGAGCAGACGGGTGAGCGCCTCGGCCACGGCGCGGGGCAGCTCGGGGCGGCACACCAGCAGGTTGGACACCCCGATGGTGGCGACCCCGCCCGCCGCCCGGTACGCGCCCTGCGGCAGGGACACCTCTTCCAGGCCCGAGGCCGCCTGGCCGCCCTGTCCGCCGAGCCGGGGCAGCAGCTCGGCCAGCGGCAGGAATCGTAGACCGAACCGGTCGTCCAGTTCGGACAGGACCGGCAGCGGTACGCCGCCCGCCACGAGCAACGCGTCGACCGAGCCCGCCCGCAGGGCGTCGGCCGCGTCGGCCAGCGGAAGATGGCGTACGGCGACCTCGGTGCCCGGCGACAGACCCGCGGCGTGCAGGATCTGGTCGCCGAGTACGGCCGCGCCCGATCCGGCCGCGCCGAGCGACACGGTGTGTCCGGCCAGGTCGGACACCGTACGCACGGGCGAGTCGGCGCGGACCACGAACTGGAGGTAGGTCTCGTACAGCCTGCCGATCGCGCGCAGGGGCACGGGACGCGGGAAGAGGGCGGTGCCCTGGGCCGCCCGTGCCGTGTCGGTGAGGACGAGCGCGAGGTCGGCGCGGCGGTCGCGGAGCAGTTCGATGTTGGTGAGGCTGCCCGGGGTGGTGCGGACGCGACAGGTCAGGCGCGGGTACGCCGCCGTGAGTTCGGCGGCGAGGAGGCGGCCGAAGGCCTCGTAGAAGGCCGTGGGTTCTCCGGTCGCGAAGCGCAGGACACCGCTCGGTCCGGGCCGTTGTCCGGAGGCGTCGCCCGTGAGCGCGCCTCCGAGGACGGCGGCGGTCGTCGCGCCGAGGGCGGCGTGGAGAAGGGTGCGGCGGTCGACAGGGCGGGTCATCGTCTACCGCCGCGCGGATCACGGCGGGCTGCGGTCGCCTCGGGCTCGGCAGTGAGCCGCCCACTCGACGGGCGACGGGCATGACTGTGGCCGCTCACCCCGCCGCCGTCGGCGCCGTCGCCGCGGTCGGCCGCGTCGGTCACCGCGCACGGTACGAAGGCCGCGGCCCGCAGTCCTCGTGGACGCGCGGGCTCCAGTTCCAGTCGGCCTCCCCGGCCCGCCAGCAGCTGCTCGACGATGGCCAGCCCCAGGCCCGTACCGGCCGTCCCGTCCTGTCGTTGTCGGCCCGAGCGCCAGAATCTCGTGGTGGCCTGGGCGATCTCCTCCGGAGTCAGGCCGGGTCCGTCGTCCGTCACCGTGAGGACCACGTGCGGGCCTTCGACGGTGCGGCGCAGGGAGATCTCGGCGTCCGGGCCCGCGTACTTGATGGCGTTGTCCAGGAGGATGTCCGTGATCTGGGCGAGTTCGTGGTCCGTGCAGGCGGCCATGACCGGGGTCGCGTCGGTGTGGAGAGTGAGGCGGGTGCCGGCGCGGTGGGCGACGGGCTCCCACAGCCGGTACTGGGCGGCCGCGACCGCCGTGGCGTCGCAGCGTGCGTCCCAGTCGTCGGTCACGGCGAGTTCCCCGGCCCGGTGTTCCGCGGTGGCGAGGGTCAGCATGTCGTCGAGCAGGGTCTCCAGGCGGTCGAGTTCGGTGGTCACGCCCGTGTACGTGCGGTCGGCGGACGCGGGCAGGTGACGGTGCAGGGCGTCGACGCGCAACCGGAGTGCGGCCATAGGGTTGCGCATCTGGTGGGAGGTGTCGGCGACGAGCCGGCGCTGCTGTTCCAGGGCCGCCGTGACCGTACGCGCCATGCGGTTGAAGCCGGTCGCGAGCTGGCGCAGTTCCGGTGGGCCGCCGGCCCTGGTCTGTTCGGGCGGGAGCCCCGCGGCGAGTTGTCCGACCGCACGGTCCAGGCGGCGCAGCGGGCTGACCACCCACCGCGTCGCGGCCCGGGCGAGGACCGTGCAGGCGACGGCGACCAGAGCGGTTCCCGCGAGTACGGCGGCCCAGCGCCGGGTGATGTCCTCCGCCGCGGTGTCGACCGAGGCCCGGAGCACGACGGCGCCGGAGACCCGGGTCCCGGTGCCCGCCGGCTCGGCGAACATCCGGGACCCCTTCGACCAGGGACGCAGCGCGCCCGTGGGGTGTGCGGTCTGGTTGCGCAGCGCCGCGTCGAGGAGCCGGCCGACGGCGGGGTCGGCGGCCCGCATACCGCCGGTCTGGACGATCGGTCTGCGGCGGGTGTCGGTGACGACGAGCGGTTCGCCGTACAGCTGTGTGTAGCGGCGCGCCTCGGCGGTGACGGCCGAGGTGTCGCCGGTCTGTGCCGCCTGGTCCATGAGGGACGCGAAACGGTCGAGGTCCGCGCTGCGGGCGAGGACCAGTTGCTGCGTGCGGTCGGACGCGGTGAACAGCAGCAGCGGTACGGCGAACGCGGCCACCGCGATCACGACGAACAGCAGCAGCGCGGCCTGGACCCGGGTACGCACGCGTCGGCTCCTCAGTTCCCGGGGTCCCCGAAGCGGTAGCCGAAGCCCCGGATCGTGGTGAGCAGCTCGGGGCGCGCGAGCTTGGCACGCAGCTGGGTGAGGTGGACGTCGAGCGACCGGGACACGGAGTGGTAGGCATCGCCCCACACCTCGTCCAGGAGCTGTTCACGGCTGACCGCGGTACCCGCCCGTCCGGCCAGCACGGCGAGGATGTCGAACTCCTTGGTGGTCAGCTCGACGTCGGCCCCGCCGACCCGGACCCGGCGCGCGCCGAGATCGACCTCGACGTCACCGGCACGGACCGTCCGGACAGTCGAGCCGTCCCTCGCCGCGGTCCGCCGGGTGACGGCGTCGATCCGCGCGAGGAGCTCGGCGAGGCGTACAGGCTTGACGAGGTAGTCGTCGGCCCCGAGCCGTAGTCCGCGCACGACCGAGCGCTCGTCACCGCGGGCGGTGAGCACCACGACCGACATGTCACTGACCGCCCGCAGGGCGCGCAGCACGTCCAGGCCGTCGGTGTCGGGCAGGCCCAGGTCGAGAAGCAGCAGGTCGGAGCTGCGGTGGTAGGTCAGGACGTCCCGGCCGTACCGAACGCGCCTGGTGACGTGGCCGTGGTCGTAGAGAACCTCCACGAGCGCCGCGGCGACCCCGTCGTCGTCCTCGGCCAGCAGTATCTGCACCCCGCCCACCTCCTTTCGGCCACTCCATCGACGGTCCGCAGCCGAATGTAGACCACACCGACCGGGTGCTCGCCGGAGTGTTAAGGGGAGGTTAGTTCTGCGTTGGGCCCTCTCGTCCGCCGGTGCGGGGCGGGGCCAGGCTGCACGGCACCCAGCAGCCTGAGAAGGACGCCGTAAATGATCATCGACTGTCACGGTCACTACACGACCGCCCCGCCGGCCCTGGAGGCATGGCGCAAGCGGCAGACCGCCTCCCTCACCGATCCGTCGGCCGCCCCGGCCCGCACGGACCTGCGCATCACCGACGACGAGCTGCGCGAGACCATCGAGCCGAACCAGCTGCGGCTGATGGACGAGCGCGGCATCGACCTGACGGTCTTCTCGCCCCGCGCGTCCTTCATGGCGCACCACGTCGGAGGCTTCGAGACCTCCGCCGCCTGGGCGGCGATCTGCAACGAACTCTGCCACCGCGTCAGCCAGTTGTATCCGGAACGCTTCGTGCCCGCCGCCATGCTCCCGCAGTCACCCGGCGTCGATCCCGCCACCTGTGTCCCCGAACTCACCCGCTGCGTCGAGGAGTTGGGCGCCGTGGCGGTCAACCTCAACCCCGACCCCTCGGGCGGCCACTGGACCGCCCCACCGCTCACCGACCGCTCCTGGTACCCGCTCTACGAGAAGATGGTGGAATACGACATCCCGGCGATGATCCACGTCAGTACGAGCGTCAACCCGGCCTTCCACACCACCGGCGCGCACTATCTCAACGCCGACACCACGGCGTTCATGCAGCTGGTCCAGGGTGACCTGTTCGCCAACTTCCCGACCCTGCGCCTGGTGATCCCGCACGGCGGCGGCGCCGTGCCCTACCACTGGGGCCGCTTCCGGGGCCTCGCGATGGCGCTCGGGAAGCCTCCGCTGGAGCAACACGTCCTGGGCAACGTCTACTTCGACACCTGCGTGTACCACCAGCCCGGCTCCGACCTCCTCTACGACGTCGTCCCGGCCCGCAACATCCTCTTCGCCTCGGAGATGATCGGCGCCGTACGGGACGTCGACCCGTGCACCGGCCACCACTTCGACGACACCCGCCGCTACGCGGAAGCGGCCAAGCTGCCCGCGGACGACCTGGCGGCGGTCCAGGAGCACAACGCCCGCGCCGTGTACCCCCGGCTGGACGCGCTGCTGAAGAGCCAGGGCCGGTGACGCACATGAGGATCCACTCCCCCAAGTCCCCCGGCTGGCTCGACTGGTACGAGAATCCGTCCGAACCGGCCTTCCAGCTTCCGCCGGGAACGGTCGACACCCACTGCCATGTCTTCGGCCCGCAGGCCGAGTTCCCCTTCGCACCGGAACGCAAGTACACGCCCTGCGACGGCGGCAAGGACGAACTCTTCGCGCTCCGCGACCACTTGGGCGTCGCCCGCAACGTCATCGTGCAGGCCACCTGCCACGGCGCGGACAACAGCGCCATGGTCGACGCCGTCCGGGCGGCGGGCGGGCGGGCGCGCGGCATCGCGACCGTACGACCGGACATCGACGAGAGCGAACTGCTCGCACTCGACGCGGCGGGCGTGCGCGGAGTGCGCTTCAACTTCGTACGGCGTCTGGTCGACGCCTCGCCCGAGGACGACCTACAGACGATCGCCAAGAAGGTCGCCCCACTGGGCTGGCACGTCGTCCTCTACTTCGAGAGCGCCGACCTGCCCGAACTGGAGGGATTCTTCGGTTCGTTGCCTGTGCCGCTGGTGGTGGACCACATGGGCCGCCCGGACGTGACCCGGCCGGTGGAGGGGCCGCAGTTCACCCGGTTCCTGCGCTTCGTCGAGGACAACGACGTCTGGGTGAAGGTGACGTGCCCCGAGCGCCTCAGCGTCGCCGGACCGGCCGCCCTCAACGGCGAACGCCACGCCTACACCGACGTCGTCCCCTTCGCCCGCCGCGTCGTGGAGGAGTTCCCCGACCGGGTGCTGTGGGGCACCGACTGGCCGCACCCCAACCTCACCGACCACATGCCGGACGACGGCCTCCTCGTCGACCACGTCCCGCACGTGGCGGTCACCGACGCACAGCGCCACAAGCTCCTCGTCGCCAACCCGATGAGTTTGTACTGGCCGGGCGAGGACGCCTGACGCCCCACCTCCCGCTCCAGGCTCCCCAACTCCCCTCCCTTCTCCCCGACTTCGACAAGGGCCGCTCATGCAACACGCCAACGCACTGAACCGGCTGGACCGCCTTCCGGTCTCCCGGTTCCACAAAGTCACCCTGCTCGCCGTCGCCTTCGCCTACTTCTTCGAGTTCGCCGACATCAACAGCTTCGCCACCACCGCACCGAAACTGATCAAACTGTGGGGCGTGACGGTCGACCAGATCGCCTACGTCACCTCGCTGTCGTTCGTCGGCATGTTCATCGGGGCGATCGTCGCCGGCTCCCTCGCCGACCGATGGGGCCGCAAACGGGCCCTGCTGTGGACGACCCTCTTCTTCGGCCTCTCCTCCTTCGCCGCGGTGTTCTCCTGGGACCTCGTGTCCCTCGGCGTCTTCCGCGTCCTGACCTCGGCGGGCCTGTCGGCGATGACCGTCGTGGGAGTCGTCTACGTCAACGAGATGTACCCGTCGGCGACCCGCGGCAAGTACCAGGCGTACGCCATCGCCATCGGCATCTGCGGCACACCCGTCACCAACCTGATCGCCAGCGCGGTCGTACCGCTCAACGACTGGTCGTGGCGGCTGGTCTACCTCTGGGGCTCCCTGGGCATCCTGCTCGTCCTGTTCACCCGTCACCTCAAGGAGTCACCGCGCTGGCTCGAAAGCAGGGGGGACCACGCATCGGCGGACACGATCCTGCGGGAGATCGAGGCACGCGTCGCGGCGGAGAAGGGGCCACTCCCCCGGCCCGCGCCCCCAATCGACGAGAAGCCGTCGCCGAAGGCGCCGCTGCGACTGCTCCTCCAACGGAAGTACCTCCTCCCGACGCTCCTGCTCACCGTGCTCTGGATGACGCAGACCATCGGCTTCTTCGGCTACTCCAGCTGGGCACCCACCCTGCTGGCCAAGGAGGGCTTCAGCGTCGAGAAGTCCGTCTTCTACGTGGCCCTGACCACCGTCGGCGCACCGCTCGGCTGCTATCTGGCCTCCCTGGTCACCGACCGCTTCGAGCGCAAATGGTGCCTGGTCGCCTTCGGCACGGTGATCGCGGTCTGCGGCCTGCTGTACGGCCTCACCTTCGATCCCGTCCTCATCGTCGTGTTCGGCTTCCTGGTGAACCTCTTCGAACGCGGCTACACCGCCCTCGCCTACGCCTACTCCCCCGAGCTCTTCGACACCCGCAGCCGCTCACTGGGCACCAGCGTCTCCTACGGCCTCGGCCGCCTGTCCAACGCCGCCGGCCCCCTGATCGTCGCCGCGCTCTACAACGGCCACGGCTACCAGAGCGTCTTCTACTTCATCGCCGGCACCTGGCTGCTCGGCGCGATCGCCCTGGCCGCCTTCGGCACCCGGACCCGCTCGGCACGCCTCGCGGAGGCGGAGCGGCAACGGGTGAGCGTCCTCGCCTGACCGGAACCGACCTGGTCGACAGCCGTACAGAGCCGACAGTCGTACGGATCTTCGCCGACGGGCACGGAGTGCCGGTCACCGCTTGAGCACGTTGTGCAGTGCGGACAGCGCCTGGCGCCCCGGACAGGTGATGTCCGGGGCGCCCTGGCCGCGGTGGCCGCTTCTTTACACCGCGGCGATGCCCTCCATGCCGGACTCGGCGAAGGGAGGCAGTCCAGTGGTCGTGCCGATCTTGGTGAGGGAGCCGTCGCGGCCGACGCGGAAGCCGTCGACCGTGCCCGATGTCGCGTTCTGCACGTAGAGGAACTTCTGGTCCTTGGTCACCGCCAGGTCGATGACGCCCTGGGACTTGGCGGACGGCGGGGTGGCGACGCCGACGTCGTTGGTGAGCGCCAGCTTGCCGTGGCGGTCCGTGCGGTAGCCGGTGACGGTGGAGTTGCCGGTGTTGCCGCCGAAGAAGAAGTCGCCGGCGCGCTCCAGCCAGCACAGCGTGTCCTGGCCGTTGGGCAGACTCTTCTGGACGGTCTTGAGGGTGCCGTCGGCGCGCACCTTGTACGTGCTGACCGTCGAGTCCTTGGCCTCGGCCACCAGCATCCGGCCGGCCTTGTCGAAGGTGATGGCGAACGGCACGGCACCGGCGGAGTCGTTGACCACGGCCCGTCGCGCCGGCCGTCCGTCGCGTGCCACCGGGAAGACCTCGACGGTGTTGGCGGACTTGGTGGTGACGACCAGCTCACGACCGCCCGGGGTGAACGCGACCTGGCCGGGTGAACTGCTGAACAGCGGCACCTTCTTGTTGTCCAGCCCGAGCGAACGGTGCGTGTCACTCAACGGCGCCAGGCCCCCGGCCGTGAGGCGGAACCCCTGGACGCTGCCCGCGCCGCCCGCGTTCATGACGTAGGCGATGCGTCCCGAGACCGCGATCGAGGCGGGGAAGTCCCCTCCGGAGCCAATCACATGACGGCCCGTCAGCTTCTGTCCCTCGACCCGGAACGACGTCACGGTGTTGCTGCCCGCGTTGACCGCGAGGAGCAGCCCGGACCGGTCGTCGTAGACGAGGGAACCCTGGGAGGCGAGCGAGTCGGTGGGCGCGTCGACCTGGTCGCCGCCCTTGCCGCCCGTCGCGTAGCTGCCCGCGGCGCTCAGTGTGCCGTCCTGGGCGCGCTTGAAGACGTGGATCGTGTTGCCCTTGAGTTCGTTGCCCTGCACGAAGACCGCGTGGTCGGCCCCGGCCTTGGCCTTCTTCACGGCGTCGTGCCCATGCTCGACCTCACCGGCCGAGGCGACGTTCACCGCCGTCACGGCCGCAGCGGCGGCGAGGATGCCCGCGCCGACGACCGTCAGCTTGATCTGTAACGGTGACCTTCGCCTGGTGTGCCTGCTCATATGACGCTCCTCGGGCCTTCGCCACCACCACGAGTCGGTGGGGGCCGCGACCAGAGTTGCCCATGTGACGAGCGCGGCAGTAGTGGTTCGGGCGCCACGTCAGCCTCTCGTAAGAACTCCAACTCCGTGTGCGCGGACAGGAGTTGCCGGGAAGCTTTGCCGCACGCCCCACTCGGTTCAAGGTCGCCACCGGTTCCTCGCCCTCGTGCGCCTCCTCGGCCGACCTCGTTCGGTGATGACCCGCAGAGGGCGCAACACCAGCCGGCAAACGTCGTGGCCACCGCGCTGGCCCACCGCACCCGGCGGCGCTTCATTTCGTGGAGGTCGGTTCGGGGTCCGGGCCTCCGGGCGGTAGTTGTCCATACCTGCGGGCCATCGTCCACGGCTATCGTGCCGCCGATGACGACCACCGCCACCACGACGCTGAGCGACGCAGACTTCGACGTTCCGATCCAGGACCGCTTTTTCGAGGACTACATCCCGGGCTCGGTGTACGTCTACGGCAGCATCACCATGACCGAGCAGGACATCCTGCGGTTCGCCGGGGAGTTCGACCCGCAGAGCATCCACACCGACCCCGAGGCCGCCGAACAGGGTCCCTTCCAGGGGCTGATCGCCAGCGGCTGGCACACCTGCGCCGTCATGATGCGCCTGTACGCCGACCACTACGTCAGCAAGGTCGCGAGCCTCGCCTCTCCCGGCATCGACGAACTGCGCTGGGTCCGCCCGGTCAAGCCCGGCGACAGCCTCTCGATCCGTACGACGGTCCAAGAGGCCCGCGCCTCCCGGACCAAGCCGGACCGCGGCATCGTGCACACCGCCATCGAGGTGGTCAACCAGCGGGGCGAGCCCGTGCTCACCATGACGGCGATGAACATCCTGCTGCGGCGCGTACCTCAGCGGTAGTCGGGGTTGGCCGCGTCGAGGCGGCAGCCGGCGTCCCATTCGGAGCGCTGGTTGCCGTGCGCCGGGATGCCCCCGGTGCGCTTGAGCATGGCCGCCATGTGCATCAGGTTCCAGGCCATGAAGGTGGTGTTGCGGTTGGTGAAGTCGTTCTCCGGGCCGCCCGAACCGGGGTCGAGGTACGAGGGTCCGGGGCCCGCCGGGCCGATCCAGCCCGCGTCGGCCTGCGGCGGGATGGTGTAACCGAGGTGCTGGAGGCTGTAGAGGATGTTCATCGCGCAGTGCTTCACACCGTCCTCGTTGCCGGTGATCAGGCAGCCTCCGGCACGCCCGTAATAGGCGTACTGGCCCGCGGAGTTGAGCAGTCCCGAACCGCCGTAGAGCCGCTCGACGACCTTCTTCATGACCGAGCTGTTGTCGCCCAGCCAGATCGGTCCGGCCAGCACCAGGATGTCGGCGGCCATCACCTGCTCGTACAGCGCGGGCCAGGCGTCGGTGGCGAAGCCGTGCTCGGTCATGTCCGGGTAGACGCCCGGCGCGATGTCGTGGTCGACGGCGCGCACGACGTCCGTGGCCACCCCGCGAGCGGCCATGATCGCCCGGCTCTTGTCGATCAGTCCCTCGGTGTGGCTCGGCTGCGGCGACGGCTTGAGGGTGCAGTTGATGAACAGGGCGGTCAGGTCGTCGAAGCGGTAGGGGTCGTCGACCGGGTTCGGGATCTGCGGTGACTGGGTCATGCGGGCTCCTTCGCACGGGACCACCGGGGCGAGTCCCCGATCCGGTCCGAGCCGTGGCTCGGCGACAGCCTCTCGCGCGGACCTCGGTCTGTCCCTCCCCGACCCACCGGCACCCGGCGCTTCCGCGGGGCGCCCGACCGAGTGCCGTGCGCCCGCCGTCCGTAGCGGGGATCCTGGAGTGGGATCCGGGTGCATCGGGCGCCCGGCAGGAGGACGAGGCGGCGACGCGATGGCCATCGACGTGTCCGCGCAGCGGGTGATTCCCGCTCCGCCGGAGCAGGTGGCGGCGTACGCGATGGACTGGCGCCACGACACCTGGGGGCACCTCTCATGCCCGTTCAGGGCTATGGGGGAGGACGCAGGGCATTCGCAGCGCGGAGCTGACCAGGGAAGCCGACGGCGGTGGTTTCGGTGTCGGGACCGAGGTCACGCGTACGGCGTACTTCCTGGGTCGGCGCGTCGACTACGTCCTGCGCGTGGCCGCGCATCATCCGCCGCGACTGCTGGACATCTGGACATGGTGTCCGTGGCCGGGCCGATGCCCATGCACGTCACCTGCACGTTCGACCCGCATCCCTCCGGGACGACGGCCCGTATCCGCGTCCAGGGTGGCGGGGGCGGCTTCTGCCGGATGGCCGCGCCCCTGTTGGCCCGCCAGGTCCGCACTTCGATCGGGAAGGATCTGCGCGACCTCGAACTCAGGCTCACCGGCACGAAATGAGAGACCCTCATGGCTTACGACGAAGGGCTGGCCGAACGCGTCCGCGCACGGCTGGGCGTGCATCCGGGCGTCACCGAGAAGCGGATGTTCGGCGGGATCGCCTTCCTGTACCGAGGGAACATGGCCGTGGGCATCAGCGGCAGCGACCTCATGGTGCGCGTCGGGCCCGAGCACACCAACGCGGCCCTGGCCCAGCCCGGCACCCGTGTCTTCGACATGACCGGCCGCCCGATGCGCGGCTGGATCCTGGTCGACTCCTCCGTCCTTGCCGAGGACGACGCGCTCGGCCGGTGGGTCGACGAGGGGCATGCCTTCGCCGCGAGCCTGCCACCCAAGTGAGTTGAACCGGACGGCACCCGTGCCCGGCGACGGACCATCCCGCCTCGGGCAGCGATACCGAGGCTATGAGCAGGTCTTACGGACCGGTGACATGACGGGCGTGGTGCTGCCGCGTGGCGGGGCTGCGGTCCTAGCGTCGGGCGTATGCGAGTACTGGTCACCGGCGGTGCCGGGTTCATCGGGTCCCATGTCGTCGAGGCGCTGACCGCGCGCGGACACGAGGCGGTCGTGTTCGACCTGCGCGACGGCCACGACGTGCGCAGTCCCCAGGCGGTCGCGTCCGTGCTGCCGGATGTGGATGCCGTGTGTCATCAGGCGGCGATGGTGGGACTGGGGACGGGGTTCGGCGACGCGGCCGACTACGTCTCGCACAACGACCTCGGTACGGCGGTGCTGCTGACCGCCATGGCCGACGCGGGGATGCGCCGGCTGGTGCTCGCCGGGTCGATGGTCGTCTACGGCGAGGGCTCCTACGCCTGCGAGTGGCACGGACCGGTGCGGCCTGGCCCCCGGGCTGTGGCCGATCTGGACGCGGGGCGTTTCGAGCCCCGGTGTCCGGACTGCGGTGAGGAGTTGGCGCCGGGGCTGGTGGGCGAGGACGCTCCGGTCGACCCCCGGAACGTGTACGCGACGACCAAGCTGACCCAGGAGCATCTGGCGGCGGCGTGGGCGCGGTCGACGGGTGGTTCGGCGGTGTCGCTGCGCTACCACAACGTGTACGGCCCGCGGATGCCGCGTGACACCCCGTACGCGGGGGTCGCCTCCTTCTTCCGTTCCGCGCTCGCCCGTGGTGAGGCCCCTCGCGTCTTCGAGGACGGCGGCCAGCGGCGGGACTTCGTGCACGTACGGGATGTGGCGGCGGCCAATGTCGCGGCTCTTGAGTCCGAGCCCCGGGCGGGGGCGCTGACCGCGTACAACACCGGCAGCGGGGACCCGCACACGGTCGGCGAGATGGCGCGGGCGCTGGCTGCCGCGTACGGCGGGCCCGAGCCCGTGGTGACCGGGGAGTACCGGCTCGGCGACGTCCGCCACATCACGGCGGACTCGTCCCGGCTACGGGCCGAGCTGGGCTGGAAGGCCGAGGTCGAATTCGCCGAGGGGATGCGCGAGTTCGCGACGTCGAAGCTGCGCGGGGAGCAGTAGGCGGCCAGGGACCGGTCGACAGTCGGCCGGCGAGCACCAGCCGGCCAAGGACGCCTCCGGCGTTCACGCCTCGGCCAGGGGCAAGGTCACCTCGAAGCGGCAGCCGCCGGACACGTTCCGTACGGCGGCCCGCCCCTGGTGCGCCTCGACGATGCCGCGCACGATCGCGAGCCCCAGCCCGGCGCCGGCCGGCGGGGTCCGCGCGTGCGTGCCACGCCACCCGGTGTCGAAGACCCGCGGCAGATCCTCCTCCGGAATACCGCCGCAGCCGTCCGTCACGGACAGCACGACACCCTCGGCGGACCGCTCGGCGGCGACGGCCACCGTGCCGTCGGCCGGTGTCCGCCGGATGGCGTTGACCAGCAGGTTCCCCAGTACCCGGCTCATCTCCTTGCCGTCCACCTCGACCGGAACCGGCTCGATCCAGTCGCCGACCAGCCGTACACCGTGCTCCCGGGCGAGCGGATCGGCTCCCGCGAGAGCGTCGCCGATCAGGTCGTACAGAGACATCCGCGCAGGGGAGAGAGTGAGCGTCCCGGCGTGGATGCGGGAGAGTTCGAAGAGGTCGCCGACCATGCCGTTGAGGCGTTCGACCTCGGTGCGGATCTGGCGGAGATAGCGGGCGGGGTCGGCGGCGACGCCGTCCTCCAGGGCCTCGGACATCGCGCGGAGACCGGCCAGCGGGGTACGCAGATCGTGCGAGATCCAGGCGACGAGTTCGCGCCGGGACGACTCCAACGCGCGTTCACGGTCGCGGGATTCGGCGAGCTTGGCGCTGGTCGCGGCCAACTCCCGGCTCAGGTCGGCCAGTTCGGCGGTGGCCGGACGGTCCGGGGCGAAGAAGTCGCCGTCGTCGCCGAAGTCCCGGGCGGCGAGGGCGAGTTCACGGCTGCGGGCGACGACCCAGCGGCCGAGCAGCAGGGCCGTGGCCAGCGAGACCACGGCCGCCATGGCGACGACGGTGGTGACCACGGTCAGGTCGTGCGAGGAGAGGAACATCGCCTGCGCCACGGCCAACGTGCCGGCGAGCATCGCGGTCACGGCGACGGCCGCGACCACGGACACGGAGGTGGTGAGCGAACGCCGGCGCAGCAACCACAGCGCGCCCACACCCAGCACCCCGGCCGCGGCGGCCCCGAGGAGGGCGAACAGGGCTATGAGCAGCATGTCGCGCATGATCAGCCCTCCCCGGTGCCGACCGCGCCGGTGGACTCGAAGCGGTATCCGACGCCCCACACCGTCTGGATGAGCCGGGGCCGCCCCGGATCGTCCTCGACCTTGGCCCGCAGCCGCCGTACATGCACGGTGACGGTCGACAGATCACCGAAGTCCCACCCCCACACCTCCCGCATGAGGTCCTCCCGGCTGAACACCCGCCCGGGGTGTCGCAGGAAGAAGGCGAGGAGGTCGAACTCCCTGACGGTGAGGGCGAGTTCGGCGCCGTTCTTGGTGGCGCGGCGGCCGGCCGAGTGCGCCGTAGCACCGACTCGACGCGCAGGACCAGTTCACGGGGGCTGAACGGCTTGGTGACGTAGTCGTCGGCGCCGACCTCCAGGCCCAGGATCCGGTCGTCCTCGTCGCCGCGCGCGGTGAGCATGATGACCGGCACGGGCCCGTGCCCGCGCATTCGGCGGCATACTTCAAGGCCGTCGATACCCGGCAGCATCAGGTCGAGCACCACCAGGTCGGGCCAGTGTGCGGCGGCCCGGGCGAGCGCCTCCGGCCCGTCCTCGGCGCGGTCCACGACGTATCCGGCACGATCGAGATACCCGGAGACGACCTCGGCGACGGTCGGATCGTCGTCCACGACGAGGACGCGCATCGTGTCCCGGGGCCTGCTCAGGACGGGTACGGCGGCTGGGGATTCGTACGGCTGCTGCATGTCGTCCAGCGTCCCACCGACCGCGCTAGCTACCCGTTTTCCTGTCTCGACGTCCGCGTTTCGTAAGGACCGGGAGTCCGATATGCCGGATTCTCGCCCGTAGGGTGAAAGCCGTGACGACCTCCCCCGCAACGGAACCGGACACGTCGCGTGTCGACGTGGTCCTCCCCTGTCTGAACGAGGCCGAGGCCCTGCCCTGGGTCCTGGCCCGCATCCCGGCCGGCTGGCGTGCGCTCGTCGTGGACAACGGATCCACGGATGGTTCGGCGGAACTGGCCCGTAGCCTCGGCGCCACCGTCGTGCGCGAGGAGCGGCGCGGTTTCGGTGCCGCCTGCCACGCCGGGCTGACGGCCGCCACCGCGGACATCGTGTGCTTCTGCGACTGCGACGCCTCACTCGACCCGTCCCTGCTCGTGCCCTTCGTGCGCGAGGTACGGGACGGCGAGGCCGACCTGGTGCTCGGGCGGCGCCGGCCGCAGGGGCGCGGGGCCTGGCCCGCGCACGCCCGGGCGGGCAATCTCGCGCTCGCCGGGATGCTGCGCCGCCGCACCGGACTGCGGCTGCACGACCTCGGCCCGCTCCGTGCCGCCCGCCGCGCGGATCTGCTCGCCCTCGGCCTGACGGACCGTCGCAGCGGCTACCCGCTCCAGATGGTCGTCCGCGCCGCGGACACCGGTCTGCGCGTCGCCGAGCACGACGTGCCGTACCTGCCGCGCACCGGCGCCTCCAAGGTCACCGGGACCTGGCGCGGAACCTGGCAGGCGGTGCGGGACATGCGCCGTGTCCTTGCCGAACCCCCGGCGCCCGCAGGCGTGTCGGCCTCCGGCTCCTTCTCCGCACCACAAGGAGCGAACTCCCTGTGACCACGCTTCTCGTCATCGCCAAGGAACCGCTGCCGGGTCGGGTGAAGACCCGGCTGACTCCGCCGTTCACGCCCGAGGAGGCCGCCGCGCTCGCCGAGGCGTCGCTCGTCGACACCCTGCACGTGGTGCTCGCGACGCCCGCGCGGCGGCGGGTGCTGGTGCTCGCCGGAACGCCGGGCCCCTGGCTACCGCCGGGCTTCGACGTCGTACCGCAGTGCGACGGCGGACTCGACGAGCGGCTGGCCGCCGCCTTCGCCGGCTGCGACGGGCCCGCGCTGCTCATCGGCATGGACACCCCGCAGGTGACACCCGAGCTCCTCACCGTCGACTTCGCCGACTGCGACGCCTACTTCGGGCCGGCCGAGGACGGCGGCTTCTGGGCCCTGGGCCTCGCCGCCCCCGACCCCGAACTCCTGCGCGGCGTACCGATGTCGACGCCCACCACCGGCGCCGTGCAGCGCGCCCGGCTGACCGCCGGGGGACTGCGCGTCCGCGACCTGCCGAGTCTGCGCGACGTCGACACGGCGTACGACGCCGAACTCGTCGCCACCGAGGTTCCGGAGGGGCGGTTCGCCGGGGAACTGGCGCGGCTGAAAGCGGGAGTCGCCCGGTGAACGCGGCGCGCGAGCCGGTGCGTCCCACACCAACGGCGAAGGGGAGCCCGGCAACCGCCCTCATGAACCACCCTCCGCCGAGCCTCGCGACTCACCCGAAGGCGGATCTCGGCGAGCGGTCCACGCCGGCCGCCGGGCAACTGCCCTCCGCGTCGCCCGACGTCACGGCACGCCCCTGGTCCGCCGATCCGTACACCGACGCTCTGCGCACCGGCCGCGGTCCCCTCTACCTCCGCCGTACCGACGGCTGGCTGCTGCCCCTGGAGGTCGAGCGCTGGTGCTCCGAGGCCGACGCGGCGGACCGGGAGGTACTGGGGCGGTGCGAAGGGGCCGTGCTCGACGTGGGGTGCGGGCCTGGACGGCTCGTGACGGCGCTCGCCGCGCAGGGGAGGCGAGCGCTGGGCATCGACGTAAGCGAGGCCGCCGTCGCGCACACCGTCCGCCTCGGCGGGCAGGCCCTGCGCCGGTCCGTCTTCGAACCCCTCCCCGGCGAGGGCCGCTGGGACACCGCCCTCCTCATCGACGGCAACGTCGGCATCGGCGGCAACCCCCACGCCCTGCTGCGGCGGATGTCCCAACTCCTCACATCGGACGGGCTGTTGATCGGCGAGACCGTGCCGGTCGACGTCGACGAACGCGTGCAGGTACACGTCGCCGACGGCCGCGGCGCCTCCGGTACGGCCTTCCCTTGGGCCCGCCTGGGCACCCCGGCCCTGCTGCGCCACGCCCGCCGGGCGGGGTGGCGCCCGGACGGTCAGTGGACGGCCGGCGGCCGGTCCTTCCTCGCCCTGCGCAACCGCAGGACGAGCAGCGCGGCCGAGCCCCCGAACAGCACCGCCGTGACCAGCAGCCAGCGGGCCAGGAACCCGTCGCCCGAGAGGCCGGTGGCGGACCTGTAGTGGTCCGCCACCTGCCCGCTGATCAGGGGAAACCACACCAGCAGCAGGAGGCCGGAGAACATGGCCGGGACCCGGACGTAGACCGTCCACGTCCGGCGGCCGGCCGCACCCAGCGCTCCCGCCAGGGCCCGGTCAGCCCCCGCGTACAACGGCACCAGCACCAGGTCGTGCACCAGCGCCGCGCCCACGAACCACAGCGCCACCCCGAACCAGTCGTCCGCGAGCAGCCGCACCCCCGCATACCCGGCGAGCGCGAACGAGCAGGCCAGCAGCAGGAGTTGCAGCGGGCTGCCGAGGGCAGGCCGCCTGAACGGAACGCGCATCACAGGTCTCCGAACGTCATACGGGCCACCCATTTGGTGTTGAGCACGCCGGGCGCCGCGGGGACGATGACGCGTGCCGGGTAGCCGTGGTCGGGGGTGAGGTCCTCGCCGTTGACGAACAGGGCGAGCAGGGACCGCGGATCGCGGACCTGGTTGTCACGCAGGGCCGACCGACGGAACGCTCCGTGCCGCTGGAGCGACTCCACCAGGACGTCGGGCGCCGCGGTCGCCTCGTAGCCGACGAGCGCCGCCAGATCCCGCAGCCGTACGCCCCGCCACCACTGGTCGGAAGTCGACCAGCCTTCCACGCACGCGATGGGCAACGCGGCGCTGTGCAGCGGGAGTTGAAGCAACTCGGCCCGCCCCAGCCGGACCGTCCGGCCGTTGCCCTCGACCACCAGCCGCCACGCCTCCTCGGACGTCTCCCGCGCGTCGATCCCGACCGCCGCCGCCGTCTTGTTGATCTGGAAGGCGCCGGGCCCGGAACCCGGTTCGGGCCCGCCGTGCGGTGCGAGGACCGCCGTCTCCCGCAATGGTCCGTCGAAGCTGCGGCCCGCCGTCGTGCCGAGCAGGAGCAGCGATCCGCCGCCCACCACACCGAGGGCGCCACGGCGCGAGACGGTGGGTTCGGCGGGGTTCGGGGACACCAACTCCCCTTCCTCGACAGGGGTTTCGACAGGGGTTTCGTCTCGGAGGTGGCGCAGGTTGCGCAGGGCCAGGGGCATCTTCAGGACGGCGTGCGCGACGAAGGCGGCGAAGAAGACCCAGGCGCCGTAGAAGTGCAGGGGGTAGAAGGAGCCGGGGAAGATGTAGTCGAGCTGGACGTTGAGCACGCCCGTGATGAACTCGAACAGGCCGCCGCCCACGAGGAGAAGCAGCGAGAGCCGTTCCAGCGCGTGGGCGAGGGAGCGGGCCGGCGGCAGGGCGAACAGTTTCGGCACGACCGACCACAGCTTCGCCAGCAGCACGGGGATCAGCACGATGCCGAGGGTGACGTGCACGCCCTGGGTGAGGCGGTACAGCCAGGACGGGTGCGTCGGCCAGGAGAAGAGATAGAAGCCGAGCAGGCCCTTGTCCGGGGTCTGGTCGTTCACCGGCGACAGGTCCGGGTTGTAGGCGGCGTACGACACCAGACCCGTCACGAACAGCACGGTGATCCCGACGAGCAGCACGACGCCCAGCACGGAGGTGAACCAGGGCCCGCGCAACGGGCTGCGCCAGAAGGCGGGTGAGGAGGGGGAGCGTGGCATGACCCGACCGTAGGCCGAGGACACCTCCCGAACGGGTTCGCAAACCATGACGAAACCCTGACGTCCACTCCGGCGGCGGCTCCAGCGGGCACACCCCGGCCTAGCGTGTCGGTGTGAACCGCGATCTTCTCCGCGACCGTCCCCGTACCCGCCCCGACGACCGCCCCCATGACATGCCGGGCGACCGCCGACGTGACCTCGTCCGCGACCTGGCAGCGGCCCTCGCCGCCGCCCTGCTCGTCCTGGTGGCCGTCCTGGTCGGCACCGCCGTCCAGCGCCGCGACCATTCGCTCTTCGTCGCCTGGCCACCCGTCTTCGCCCAGTGGAAACCGCACGTCGGCCCCGGCACCCCGGCGGCGCTCGCCGTCGCGGTCGCCGTCGTCGCCTACGGTCCCGGCCTCGCCGCCCGACTGCCCTGGCGGGCGCTGCTGTTCACCGCCTGGGGCACCGCCATGGCCTGGACGTTCTCCCTGGCCCTGGTCGACGGCTGGCAGCGCGGCATCGCCAGTCGGCTGACGACCACGAACGAATACCTGACGGTCATCGGCCGCTTCCACGACATCCCCGCCACCCTGCGCGACTTCACCCACCACATCCTCAGCCACTCCCCCGCCCCGTGGCCCGCGCACATCGCCGGGCATCCCCCGGCGGCCACCGTCACCTTCGTCCTCCTCGACCGGATCGGACTGGGCGGCGGGGCCTGGGCGGGCGTCTGGTGCATCACCGTCGGGGCGACGGCGGGCGCGGCGGTCCTCGTCACCGTGCGCGTGCTCGCCGGTGAGCAACTCGCCCGCCGTGCCGCGCCGTTCATGGTCCTGGCCCCGGCCGCCGTGTGGATGGGCACCTCGGCGGACGGCTACTTCGCGGCGGTCGCCGCCTGGTCCGTCGCCTTCCTCGCCCTCGCGGTCACCGGACACCGGCCACGCACGGCCGGCCTCGCCGCCGGTCTCCTCTTCGGCCTCACCGCGTATCTCTCCTACGGGCTGACGCTGTTCGCGGTCATCGCGGGCGCCGCGCTGCTGCTCGGCCACCGCCGGCTCACCCCGCTCCCGTATGTCGTCGCCGGACTCACCGTCGTACCACTGGTGTTCACGCTTCTCGGCTTCAACTGGTGGGAGGCGTACCACCTGTTGATCACCCGCTACTACGAAGGCGTCGGCGGGACCCGGCCGTACAGCTACTGGGTATGGGCGAACCTGGCCTGCACCGCGCTGCTCGTCGGCCCGGCGACAGCGGCGGGGCTGCGACGCGCGGGCGCCGCTTCCGCACGTCCCGAACTCCCGGACCTCCGGGGCGGTTTCCGTACCACCGCACCCCAACCCCGCCTCGTCCTCCTCGTGTTCGCCGCACTGCTCGCCCTCCTCGTCGCCGACCTCTCCGGCATGAGCAAGGCGGAGACGGAGCGCATCTGGCTGCCGTTCGCGATGTGGCTGCTCCCCGCCTGCGCGTTTCTCTCCCGGCCCCGCGCCTGGCTCGCCGCGCAGGCCGTCCTGGCCCTGCTCCTCAACCACCTGCTGCTGACGGGCTGGTGACAGTGAACCGGGCAAGCTCGGGAGGTTGCGGAGGAGGCTTGTCGCGCTTCATCGCGGCATCCTCGTCACCGATGACAGCCAGATGCCCCACATTGACGCCACCTCGACACCGGATCCGGCGGGGGGCTCACAGGCGAACCGCTTCCGGGACACCTTCCGCGTGAAACGGCTGTGCACCGTGGTGCTCCTGACTTGCCGAAGAGTGTGGTGTCACGCGGTGCAGCGCTCGATTCACGCGGGAACGCCTGCGGTGGGTGGCGGCGTCATGGATCGCTGGTCGCGCCGTCGCGTCGGGCGGCTGGTGTCGTGCGGCGATGCCGCTGAGCCGGCCGGCCCGCCGACCCTGACGCGGCCGCGGCCAGTCACCGGCTTCGGAGATGGTGAACCGCTGGTAGGGGTGGGTGAGGAAGAAGTCGAACCATGCCGCTGCCGAGGGCGGCGACGAGCGGAGCGGGTAGGGCAACCGCCAGTGCGACCCGTTCACGCCGAGGCATCCGCATGCTCCACCACCTCACGAGAGCGTCGGGCAGCTCCTTGTCCAAGAGACCGCCCACACAGGGATCGACGCGGTACGGCGTCGGGCGATGCCGGCATCCCGCTGCCGACATCGCCCGACCACCGGGAAGGCTGCGGTCTTGATGCATTCCTGACGGCGCAGATACCAGGTGGCCTCGTAAGTGACGGTCCGGATCCGTGACGATTCGTAGTTGGCTACTCCGGTGGCTCCCGTGGCTCCGGTAGCTCCGGTCACCATGCGTTGATGACCGGTACGTCGGGTTCGTGCTGCCGCCAGGCCTCGCTGAGGCGCGCGAGCCGGTCCGCGGCGGCGATGCCGCGCAGGGACGCGACCTTACCGTCGCTGACTTCGAACGCCACGGCGCCCACGACGCGGTCGTCGACCACGGCGAGGACGGCCGGGGAGCCGTTGACCAGGGCGATATGCATCGCGAGCGAGCCGCCGGCCAGCCGCCGCTTCGCCGGCGTGGGCCTGAAGCCGGCCCGCACGTAGGAGGCGACCCGCTCTCGCGTCTCGTACCGCAACAGCCGCTTGCTCAGTCCGTAGCCGTCCGAGACCGCCGTCACGTCCTCGGTGAGCAGCGCCACCAGCCGGTCGGTGCGTCCCGACATGGCGGCGGCGAGAAACTCCTCGACCACCCGGCGCGCGGACGCGGGATCGGCCTCCGCGCCGCGGCGGCGCTCGGCCGCGACCCGGATCCGGGCCCGGTGGACATGCTGCTGACTCGCGGACTCGGTGATGTCGAGGATCCCGGCGATCTCGGCGTGGCTGTAGGAGAAGGCCTCACGCAGGACGTAGACGGCCCGCTCGACCGGCGAGAGGCGCTCCAAGAGGGTCAGTACGGCGAGGGACACCGATTCGCGCTGCTCGAAGGTGTCGGCCGGGCCGAGCATGGGGTCGCCAGCGAGAAGCGGCTCGGGCAACCAGGCACCGGCCGCTCGCTCGTGGCGCGCCTGCGCCGAGCGGAGCCGGTCGAGGCAGAGATGGGTGACGACCTTGGTCAGCCACGCTTCCGGCACCTCGACCCGTTCGCGGTCCGCGGCCTGCCAGCGCAGGAACGTGTCCTGTACGGCGTCCTCGGCGTCGGCGGCCGAGCCGAGCAGACGGTACGCGAGCGAGGCCAGCCGGCCCCGGCTGGCCTCGAACCGATCGATGGCTGCGCTGTCCATGCGTAGCAGCCTATGCAACGGCCCTCACACCAGCCCGGTCAGGCACCGTGGCCAGGCGGCGCTTGCGCTTCGGCATGCCGAAGGTCGGGTGGTCGATGCCCCACCCGGATCCCTTGAGTACGCTCGACTTGAGCCGCGCGGCCGCCTTGCCGCCCAGGTACCAGGACTTCGACCGGACGTCCCCGTCCACCATCTGGAAGATCGCGTCCCGCCGCCCGAGGCTGATGTGGTTGCCGTAGTACTTCAGCCCGGTGGTCGGGACCTCGCTGCCCGTCAGGCGCGCGATGATCGCGGCGGTCGCCTGCATGTTGGTGAAGCCGGCCGAGGCGCAGGACATCGGCAGCGGCCGGCCGTTCTCACCGATCGCGTAGGCGCAGTCACCGGCGGCGTAGACGTCCGGGTGGGAGACCGAGCGCATGGTGCGGTCGACGACGATCTGGCCGGTCCCGGCGACCTCCAGGCCGCTGGCGGCCGCGATGGGGTGCACGGCGAACCCGGCCGACCACACGGTCACGTCGGCCGGGATGGACGTACCGTCGGCGGCGATCGCCCGGGTCGGCTCGACGGCTTCGATGCCGGTGTGCTCGTGGACGGTGATGCCGAGCCGGTCGAAGGCACGGCGCAGGTGACGGCGGGCCTTCGGCGAGAGCCAGGCGCCCAGCTCCCCGCGGGCGGCGAGCGCGACCGAGAGATCGGGCCGGGACTCGGCGAACTCGGTGGCGGTCTCGATGCCGGTCAACCCCTCACCGACGACCAGCACGGCGCCGCCCTCACCCAGACCGGCCAGGCGCTCGCGCAGGCGCAGTGCCGAGGACCGGCCGGTCACGTCGAAGGCGTACTCGGCCACGCCGGGGACGCCATGGTGGGCCACGGAGCTGCCGAGCGCGTAGAGAAGCGTGTCGTACGCGAGCTCGCCATCACCGTCCTCGCCGGTCACGGCAACGATCCTGCGCCCGGGGTCGACGCCGGTGACGCGCGCCAGGCGCAGCATCACCCCGGTGCCCTCGAACACGTCGGCGAGCTTGCGGAACGCGAGGTCCTGGCCGATCGCGAGCTGGTGGAGCCGCATCCGCTCGACGAAGTCGGGCACGGCGTTGACGACGGTGATCTCGATATCCGAGGGGGAGAGCCGGCGGGCCAGGTTCCCGGCGGCGAAGGCCCCGGCATATCCGGCACCGAGTACGACGATGCGGTGCTTCATGGCGTTGCTCCTGTCTCGTGAGCGTGCCCTTCGAACGAGATGGCGCCCCGATTGCTGACAGGATCCGGGTGTGACGTGGGTCACCGAACTAGGACGAGCGACCGGGCCTCCGACAGGCGCTTGGGCCTGTCTCAGGCAGTCGAAGCGGGAGGCGATACGGCCGACTGCCGGTCGGCGTCACATCGCGCGTGCTTGCTGACCTGGCCAGGTGTTCAGCCCGGCCGCGTTCGCCGCGGTGCGGGATGACCGGGCCGGTGCCCCGATAACCGCCGTCCGCGATGACCGTGGTGCGACCGACGGTGACGACAAGCCGGGTGTCGGCATCGATCACGACCTGGTGGCTGGTCGAGTACCGGTAGTTCTTCGACCCCTGCGTTGCCGGAGGGCGAGCGCAGGCCCGAGGTGGACGATGACGCGGTCGGACGCGGACTTGGACACCCCGAACAGTGGCGCCAGTTGGCGCATGGTCAGGTCGGTCCGCTAGTACGCGGCGACCAGCAGCACGCGGCCCTCAAGTGGCAGGCGCCACGGCGGGCCTTTGCGCACCGGATCCGCACCCTCGCGCCGCAAGGCGGTGATCTGCTTGCCGAACCGACGCGGGCCCAGCCCGGTGAACGGGGCTGTCCAGGACGGCTCCGACGCCGTGATCACACCAGACATCGCAAGACCATCTCACCCGTGACCAGCAATTACGGGACAGCACTCAGGCCACCTCGTACGGCTCCTCCGCCGTGGTCTCCGGGATTTCTCCCGTGTGCGGGGCGGCCTTGTCCCGCCGCCCGGTCAGGCGGGTGGCCAGGGGCTCGGTGTAGCGGGCGGTGAGCGGGCCGACGATGACCAGGATCAGTACGTAGGCCGTGGCCAGGGGGCCGAGGGAGGGTTCGATGCCGGCCGCGACGGCGAGTCCGGCGATGACGATCGAGAACTCGCCCCGGGCGACCAGCGTGCCGCCCGCCCGCCAGCGGCCCTTCGCCGAGATCCCGGCGCGCCGGGCCGCCCAGTACCCCGTGGCGATCTTCGTGCCGGCGGTGACGACCGCCAGGGCCAGTGCGGGCAGCAGGACCGGCGGGATGCTCGCCGGGTCGGTGTGCAGGCCGAAGAAGACGAAGAACACCGCGGCGAACAGGTCCCGTAGCGGGGAGAGCAGGTTGTGCGCGCCCTCCGCGGCCTCTCCGGACAGGGCGATGCCGACCAGGAACGCGCCCACGGCGGCGGAGACCTGGAGCTGTTGGGCGAGGCCGGCGACGAGCAGGGTCAGGCCCAGGACGACCAGCAGCAGCTTCTCGGGGTCGTCGCTGGAGACGAAGCGGGAGATGTGGCGGCCGTAGCGGACCGCGACGAGGAGCACGAGGGCGGCGGCGCCGAGTGCGACGGCCAGGGTGAGGCTGCCCGCCGCGAGGCCCGTACCGGCCAGCAGTGCGGTGATGATCGGCAGGTAGACGGCCATGGAGAGGTCTTCCAGGACCAGGATGCTGAGGATGACGGGGGTCTCGCGGTTGCCGAGGCGGCCCAGGTCGCCGAGGACCTTGGCGATGACGCCGGAGGACGAGATCCAGGTGACCCCGGCCAGCACCACCGCGGCGACCGGTCCCCAGCCGAGCAGCAGCGCCATGGCCGCGCCGGGCAGGGCGTTGAGAGCGGCGTCGACGAGACCGGCGGTGTACTGGGTCTTGAGGTTGGAGACGAGATCGCTGGCCGAGTACTCCAGGCCGAGCATCAACAGCAGCAGGACGACACCGATCTCGGCGCCGATGGCGACGAACTCCTCGCTCGTGCCCAGCGGCAGCAGCCCACCCTCGCCGAAGGCCAGCCCGGCCAGCAGATAGAGCGGTATCGGGGAGAACCGGAAGCGCGCGGCGAACCGGCCCAGCAGTCCCAGGGCCAGGATGATCGCGCCGAACTCGATCAGGAACCTTGCGGATGAATGCATCGGGGTCACTCCCGCCCAAGTATCGCCGCGGCCGACTCGACGCCCTCGCGCGTGCCGATCACGATCAGGGTGTCCCCGCCGGCCAGCCGGAAGTCCGGCGTGGGAGACGGGACGGCCTCGGCCCGGCGCAGCACGGCCACGATCGAGACGCCGGTCTCGGTACGCATCCGGGTCTCGCCCAGCACCCGGCCGTTCCAGTACGAGAGCGCCGACAGCTGCACGCGTTCGGCGACCAGCCCCAGTTCGGTCGTGGACAGCAGATTCGGGCTGTGGTGCGAGGGCAGCAGGGCGTCGATGAGCGCCGTCGTCTCCCCCGCGGTCAGCCGTACCGACAGGGCGCAGGCGTCCGGATCGTCCGTGCGGTACGCGTTCAGCGTCCGCTCTCCGTCCCGGTGCGCGACCACCGACACACGGCGCCGCTCACGTGTCGTCAGGTCGTAGCGGACACCGATCCCTGGCAACGGCGTACTGCTCACGCGTGGGGTACCCATGGCTGTCTCCCTGTCCTCTGTCTCTGTCATCTCTGTCCGATGTCGGTGCGATGGCCCTGTTCAGGCCAGTGCGAAGTAGCGCAGCCACACGTAGCCGAGCGAGATGGCCACGGTGACGGCGGTGACGATCAGGCCGTACTTGGTGAACTGCCAGAAGGTGATGGGCTGTCGGTTGCGTTCGGCGATGCCGAGGACGACGACGTTCGCGGAAGCGCCGATGGCGGTGGCGTTGCCGCCGAGGTCCGCGCCGAGGGCGAGGGCCCACCACATGACGTGGTCACCGGCGCCGCCCATGTTGTGGACCAGGTCGCTGGTGATAGGCGCCATGGTGGCGACGTACGGGATGTTGTCCACGACCCCGGACAGGACCGCGGAAGCACCCAGCATCGTCAAGGACCCGCCGAGTTCGTTCGTGCCGATCGCGTTCGCGAGCGCCTTGGAGACCTCGTCGATCACACCGGTGTCGATCAGGCCGCCGATCATGATGAACAGGCCCGCGAAGAAGGCGAGCGTGGGCCACTCGACCTCGGCGAGTACCTCGCTCGTCTCGGCCGTGGAGACGGCGACGAGCAGCCCGGCGCCCAGCAGTGCGACGATGCTCGGCTCGTAGTGCAGTACCGGGTGCAGGACGAAGCCCGCCACCACCAGGGCCAGCACGACCAGACCCTGGACCAGCAGCCGCGGGTCCTTGATGGCCTCGCGCTCCTCCAGGGCCATGATCTCGGCGGCGCGGTCCTCGTCGTACACGAACGTCTTGCGGAACATGACCCGGCACAGCACGACCAGGACGACGACGAGCAGGGCGGACAGCGGGGCGAGATGGACCAGGAAGTCGTTGAAGGTGATCCCGGCCCGGCTGGCGATGATGATGTTGGGCGGGTCGCCGACCAGGGTCGCGGTGCCGCCGATGTTCGAGGCGAAGACCTCCGCGATCAGGAACGGGGCCGCGGGCAGGGCGAGGCGTTCGCAGACCAGCAGCGTCACCGGGGCGATCAGCAGCACCGTGGTCACGTTGTCGAGCAGGGCGGAGGCGAGGGCCGTGATGACGACGAGCATGGCCATCACCCGGAAGGGCTGGGCCCGGGCCCTCTTCACGGACCAGATGGCCAGGTACTCGAACATGCCGGTCTTCTTCAGCACGCCGACGATCATCATCATGCCCATGAGCAGGAAGATGACGTTCCAGTCGATGCCGGAGTCCTCGGAGTAGAACGCCGAGACGTCGTCGGTCGCCCCGATCGCGAGCATCAGGCCCGCGCCGCCCAGGGCTACGGCGACGCGGTGGATCTTCTCGCTGATGATCAGGGCGTACGCACCGACGAACACGACGATCGCCGCCCAGCTGTGCCAGTCGTTCACGATCCTCCGCGGGGTTCTGGGACGGGTTCGGCGGTTGAGCCGGTGATGTGATGTGCGGCGGCGTGCCAGGTGTCCGCACCGTCCGGGCGGGAGTCCCCGCGGGCCGCGACGCGCGCGAGGCCGTCGAGGGCGCAGGCACGGGCGCGAGCGCGGGCAGCCAGGACGTCCGTGGAACGGTGGGTGACGATCGGAAAGGCGACGTGGACCGCGATCCGCGCGAACGTCTCTTCGGCCTGCGGAACACGAGTGCCGAGCCGCGACAGCGGCGACGCCGGCGGCGGCACGCCCAGGCCCGGCGCACACGCGGGGTTCTTCAAGGCGGCGAGCGGCTTGGGCAGAAAGACCTGCGTGCCGTCGGTGACCAGAAGTCCGCCGACGAGGAACAAGAAGGAGGCGGAGAGCAGCGCGGCCCCGAACACCATCACGAGCACCATGGCCTACGCCCCCGATCGGAAGAGAGAGTGATCCCCTACTCGCCGACCAGGCTTCCCGGCACACCGCTGGGAACCATACAGGCCCTTGACGCTTCTTTAACAGCTCTTGGTGAGCATGGTCGGGGCGGGGATTCTGCCGGGTTCCGGCAACAAGGGACCGTCGCTTCTCCCTGATCGGGGAACCTGGCTAACTGCCAGCCCGGCCGGCGGCCTCGCGAACGGCGGCCCAGGACGCCCATGCCGCGCCCGGGACGCCGGTGTGAGGCTGCGGCAGACCCTCCGGGCACCGCCCCCCCCGTGCCCTGGAGGTCGACCAACTCGGCCTGCCCCGCGCCCTGGACATCCACGAGGGCGACGGCCCGGACAACGCCTGACGCCGCCGGTCAGGCCGTGGCGGCGAGCAACCGTTCCAGCAGATGCGAGGCCGTGATCACACCGAGGAGCCGGCCACCGGCCGCGTCCTTCTCCACGACCGCCACCAGGGGGCTGCGTACTCGCGCCATCTGCGCCGCCACCTCCAGCGCGGTGTCGTCCGGCGCGGCGACCGGCGGCGCGGGCACGGTCTTCGACAGGCAGTCGCGCACCTTGCGGCCCTTGAGCGCCTGGCACAACCGGTCGGCGTGATGTTCGTCGACCACGGCGGCGAGCGTCGGGTCCTCGACCACGTACACCGGCACCAGGATCTTGACCATCTGCGAGGCGGGCAGGATCGCCTTCGGCGCGCCCTGCTCGTCCACCACCAGCAGGGCCGGCAGCCGGTGTTCGGCCATCAGACGCGCGGCGTCCATCGCATCGCTGTCGAGGCCGACCGTCTCGTACTCCACCGCCAAGTCACGCGCCCGCACGCCCGGCTCCCGTCTCGCTCTCGAAGTCCCGACGGTCACCGTCATACGGATGATGCGGACGCACTGCCAGGACGGCTCTTCGCACGATACAACCGGCCTGCCCAACGGCCTACGAGGCGGAGATCCGGTCGGCCGGGGGGCACCGGCCGCCGACCGTGGCACGATGCGAAGGTGACCCGGCCCCGGGCAGGAAACGGCTGCTTCGACGACGGTGCCCGGCCCGGATCCCCCAGGACCTGCTCGTCCTCGGCCGTACACGCCCCCAGGCGGGGCAAGGAGTCCCCGTGAGGGACGCCCGACGTCACAGCCTGGACGAACACCCCACCGAGGTGGCCGAGTTGGCCGCCGGGCGCGTCGAGTACCGATTCGACCGGCGCGGCCCGGCCACCGTCATGGTCTTCTACGGCGGGCACATGCGCGCGGGACTCTCGCTGGGCGAGGAGGTGTTCACCGAAACCGAGTGTTCGGTACTTGTGCCATCCCGCCCGGGGTACGGCCGTACTCCGGTCTCGACCGGGGGAACGGCCGGCGGATTCGCCGATGTCACCGCCGCGCTCTGCGCCCACCTGGGGATCACCGAAGTCGCCGCGGTGGTCGGCGTATCGGGCGGTGGACCCACCGCGGTAGCGATGGCGGCACGCCATCCTGCCCTGGTCCAAAGACTGATCCTCCAGAGCGCCGTCGGACCGCTGCCCTGGCCCGACCGCCGCACCCGCCTCGGCGCCCAGATCGTTTTCGCACCGCACACGGAGCGCGTTTCCTGGACGCTCGTTCACTCCCTCATGCGGTACGCGCCCGACGCAGGCCTACGGATGCTGCTGCGCGACCTCACCCTCCTGCCCGTACGGGACGTGGTGGCGGCCCTTCGGCCGGAGGACCGGGAGAGGCTGCTCGCACTGTTCTCGCGGATGCGGTCGGGGCGAGGGTTCACACGTGACCTCAAGGAACTTGCGACGACCGGAGACTCGGTGGGTCATACGGGCCGGGTCTCCCAGCCCGCCCTCGTGATCGCCACCCGCCAGGACGCGGCGGTGCGCTTCGTGCACGCCCGGGCACTCGCCGCCGCCCTCCCGCACGCCGAGCTGCTCGAAAGCCACGCCGACAGCCACCTCATCTGGTTCGGCCAGGACTGGCCGCTGATCTCCGAACGGATCCACGCCTTTCTCGCGGAGGATCCGTCGAGGACCTCCTAGCGTTGGGGGACGATCTCCGCCCGGGCCGCAGAGGGGTGAGGCTCGCCTCGAATCCTGACGCGGGCGCCCGTCGGCCCTGCTGCCGGTTCCCGGCAGAGTTCACGAAGGTCTGGATGCCGGTCGTCGCCAAGTCCCGACGCGCCCTGGGTGACCAGGCCGCCGACGCCGGCCACGGACTGCGCACCCACGTCAACGCGCATCTCGCCGCCACCCGCACAACCTGGCCCGACACCCCCGGCTCCGCCGCCAGCACCCTGGCCGCGATGCAGCGGGGCGTCGCGACGCCTCCGCCGAGGGCTACGAACGCGCGCAGCGTCTCGCCGTACGCCAGGAAGAAGCCGCCCGGCGGGAGTCCCGGGAGTTCATCACGGCCTTCTCTACGGCCGCAGCGACCTGGGCCGGCTCGCGGAACGCGCCGAACCCTTCGGCCAGCGCCTCACCCACACGCACGCCGTCGCCGTCTCACAGGGCCCGACACCGTGCGACGAGGGCACCCCGGCGCCCCGCCAGTTGGAGCGCAGCCCCAGGCGACCTGGCACGGACGTGCTCGTCCAGGCCCGTGACCTTCACTGCTGCAAGGTCGATACTTGTCGCAAGGGCACCCCAGCCACCCCCGCCCGACCAACTCCAGAGACCTGACGACCCGTCACCAAAGTCGGCATTAGGTCGGCATCGGCCCCGCTAGGAGCCGCTCCTGACCGCCATGGAGTTCCATGGAACTCCAAGATCGATGACCCGCGCAACCCTTCTCTGGCCAGAAAAGACGCAGGTCAGAGGCACATTTGCTAGCCTTGCCAGGAGGTACCGATGAAGATGTTGATCAACGTCGCGGAGACCGTGGTCACGGATGCGCTGCGAGGCATGGCCGCCGCCCACCCCGAGTTGACCGTGGACGTCGAGAACCGGGTGATCGTGCGGCGGGACGCTCCCGTGGCCGGGCAGGTGGGGCTTGTTTCCGGTGGGGGGTCGGGGCACGAGCCGTTGCACGGGGGGTTCGTCGGGCCGGGGATGTTGTCCGCGGCCTGTCCTGGTGAGGTGTTCACGTCGCCGGTGCCCGATCAGATGGTGCGGGCCGCCGCCGCTGTGGACAGTGGAGCCGGGGTCTTGTTCATCGTGAAGAACTACACGGGGGACGTCCTCAACTTCGACATGGCCGCCGAGCTCGCCGAGGACGAGGGCATCCAGACCGCCAAAGTGCTGGTCAATGACGATGTGGCCGTCACCGACAGTCTCTACACCGCGGGGCGGCGCGGCACCGGTGCGACGCTGTTCGTCGAGAAGATCGCCGGGGCCGCCGCGGCCGAGGGGCAGCCGTTGGACCGGGTGGCGGCGATCGCCCGGCAGGTCAATGAGAACTCGCGCAGTTTCGGTGTCGCGCTCAGCGCCTGCACCACCCCCGCCAAGGGCAGCCCCACCTTCGATCTGCCGCCGGGCGAGCTGGAGTTGGGCGTCGGTATCCATGGCGAGCCGGGCCGCGAGCGGCGGGCGATGATGACCTCCGGCGAGATCGCCGACTTCTCCGTCCACGCGATCCTCGAGGACATGTCGCCGCGCAATCCGGTCCTGGTCCTGGTGAACGGCATGGGCGCGACCCCCCTCCTGGAGCTCTACGGCTTCAACGCCGAGGTACACCGCGTGCTCGCCGAGCGCGGCGTCGCCGTCGCCCGCACACTGGTCGGCAACTACGTCACGTCCCTCGACATGGCCGGCGCCTCCGTCACCCTGTGCCAGATCGACGAGGAACTGCTGCGGCTGTGGGACGCGCCGGTGAAGACGCCGGGGCTGCGCTGGGGCGTGTGACCCTGCGCCGCATCCGGTCAACTCACCCACCACGCAAGGAGATCCCGTGCTCGACGCCGACTTCTTCCGCCGTTGGATGACGGCGACCGCCGCCTCCGTCGCCCGCGAGGCGGAACGGCTCACCGACCTCGACTCCCCCATCGGCGACGCCGACCACGGCGCGAACCTGCAACGCGGGTTCACCGCCGTGACGACCACCCTGGAAAAGGAGGCGCCGGACACCCCGGGCGCCGTCCTCGTGCTCACCGGACGCACGCTCATCTCGACGGTCGGCGGCGCGTCGGGCCCGCTCTACGGCACGCTGCTGCGCCGTACCGGCAAGGCACTCGGGGATGCCGCCGAGGTGAGCGAGGAGGAGTTCGCCCTCGCGTTGCGCACCGGAGTCGACGCGGTCATGACCCTCGGCGGTGCCGCGCCCGGTGACAAGACCATGATCGACGCTCTCGTCCCGGCGGTCGACGCGCTCCCGAACGGTTTCGCCGCGGCACTCGCCGCCGCCGAGGAGGGCGCCCTGGCCACCACACCCTTGCAGGCCCGCAAGGGCCGGGCGAGCTACCTCGGTGAGCGGAGCATCGGGCACCAGGACCCGGGCGCCACCTCATCTTCGTTGCTGATCGCCGCGCTCCAGGAAGCCGCGGAGGCGACCGGTGAGTGAGATGAGCGACGGGAGCGATGTGAGTGAGGCGAGTGAGGCGAGTGACGTGAGTGACGTGAGTGACGACAAGCTCGTGGGGATCGTGCTGGTGTCGCACAGCGCTCAAGTCGCCGCCTCCGTGGCCGACTTGGCGCGCGGACTGTCCGGCTCGGGCTCCGCCGTACCGCTCGCTACCGCCGGCGGTACCGAGGGCGGCGGGCTCGGCACCAGTTCCGAACTCATCGCCGCGGCGGCCGCGTCCGTCGACCGCGGCGCCGGAGTCGCCGTCCTCACCGATCTGGGCAGTGCCGTACTCACCGTGAAAGCCCTGCTCGCCGAAGGCGACGAACTCCCGGCCGGCACCCGCCTGGTGGACGCCCCGTTCGTCGAGGGAGCGGTGGCCGCGGTCGTCACGGCGTCGACAGGAGCGGACCTGGACGCGGTGGAGGCGGCGGCTGGGTCACCGCACTCGACGCGGGAACGGTGCCCTTCGACTTCCGCCTCGAAAGCCGTGAGCGGAGTCAATGACGATCGGCGCCGACGGGCGGGGAGACCAGCACCATCCGCCTGGGCACGCTCATGAG